>CANFED010000035.1 GCA_947445995.1 Oxalobacteraceae bacterium
AGAGTTCGCCGGAGGCGGCCAGCACCCAGAAGGCTTTCGCCACGGCCAGCGGTTCTGGCAGGATGCGGCTCGACAGCCAGCCATTTTGTGCGGCGATTTGCCAGCCCGTTAGCAGCAGCAGCGGCACCGCCCACGGTGCCAGTTGTCGCAACAGAAAACGTGGCCACAGCGACGCGGCGATGGGTGCCGGTGCGTGCTCGGCGATGACGGCAGTCATCGCTGCCTCCTCAATGCGCGGCCACGCGCAATGGCGGCACGATGTTGTTGGCAATGACTTCGCCAAACGGTCCTGTCAGGGTCTGTCCCGCCAGCGATTTGCGACCTTTGCCGAGCAACGGAAAAACCAGTTCGGCGAAACGGTACGACTCTTCCAGATGCGGATAGCCGGACAGGATGAAAGTGTCGATACCGAGGTCGGCATACTCCTGCATGCGTGCGGCGACTGTCTCCGGATCACCGACCAGCGCGGTGCCGGCACCGCCGCGCACCAGTCCGACACCCGCCCACAGGTTGGGTGAGACTTCGAGCTTGTCACGCCGTCCGCCATGCAACGCACTCATGCGGCGCTGGCCTTCCGAGTCCATCTTGCCGAAGGCTTTCTGGGCCCGCGCGATCACCTCGTCATCGACATGGCTGATCAATTCTTCGGCTGCTTTCCAGGCCGCGTCGCTGGTCTCGCGCACGATCACGTGCAGGCGAATACCAAAGCGCAGCGTGCGACCGTGACGGGCAGCGCGATCGCGCATGTCGGCGATTTTTTCGGCGACGGCGGCCGGCGGTTCGCCCCAGGTCAGGTAGACATCGACCTGCTCGGCGGCGAGTTCATGCGCGGCCGGCGACGAGCCACCGAAGTACAGCGGCGGAGTCGGTTTCTGTACCGGCGGATACAAGGTCTTGGCACCCTTGACCTTGATGTGCTTGCCCTCGAAATCGAAACCCGCGTCGCCGCCCTCGCCGGCCAGACTGGCGCGCCAGATCCGTAAAAATTCGTCGGTGATTTCATAACGCTCGGCGTGGTCGGCCCACAAACCATCGGCGGCCAGTTCGGCTTCGTCGCCACCGGTGACGACATTGACCAGCAAGCGACCTTGCGACAGCCGATCGAAGGTCGCGGCCATCCGCACAGCAAGACCCGGCGTGCTCAGGCCAGGACGCACCGCGACCAGAAACTTGAGCTTTTGCGTGGAGCCGATCAGGCTGGCGGCGGTAACCCAGGCGTCTTCGCAGGAGCGGCCGGTGGGCAGCAGCGCGCCGTCATAGCCGAGCGTATCGGCAGCAATTGCAACCTGTTTCAGGTAGTCGAAATCGACCACGCGCGCGCCATGCGCGGTACCAAGATAACGGGTGTCGCCGTGGGTTGGTAAAAACCAGAAAACGTTGAGTGGCGTGGAGATAGTCGAGGGCATGTCAGACTCCTTTTGCAGTAACAGGTGCAGCAAGTAACGCATCGCGCACCACGATTTTTTTGGGGATCAATTTGAGGCTGGCAAAGACATCAGCGATCTGCTGCTGCTCGTCGATGACAGCCGACGTCACCGGTTGTGCGCCATAGCCTTGCCGGCTGGCGGCCAATTCGACAATCGCCGGTTCCAGTCCGATCTGCGCCGACAGGATCGCGGCGACCTCCTTCTGGTTCTTATTGCCCCACGCATCCAGCTTGATCAATTCATCGAGTACGACCTGCAACACACGGGGATTTTTTTCGGCATAGGGTCGCGCCGCCAGATAGAACTGGTGATTGCTGACCAGGCCGGTACCATTGGCCAGAATGCGCGCGCCGAGCTGCTTTTCGGCGGCGGCAAGGAATGGGTCCCAGATCACCCAGGCGTCGACACTGCCACGCTCGAAAGCGGCGCGGGCATCCGACGGCGGCAAGAAAATGGTCTGGATATCGGTGTACGCCAACCCGGCTTTTTCGAGTGCCCGCACCAGCAGGTAATGCACGTTCGAGCCTTTGTTGAGCGCGACTTTCTTGCCCTTCAGTTGCGCCACCGTCGTGATCGTCGAGCCCTTCGGCACGATGATCGCCTCGCTGGCTGGAGCAGGTGGTTCGTTGGCCACATAGACCAGATCAGCATTGGCAGCCTGCGCAAAAATCGGCGGTGCTTCGCCGACAGTGCCGTAGTCGATGCTGCCAACGTTGAGCGCTTCGAGCAGCACCGGACCGGCGGCAAACTCGGTCCACTTGACCTCGATACCGAGCGGAGCGAGTGCTTTTTCCAGCGTGCCGCGCCCCTTGAGCAAAGTCAGCGTGCCGTACTTCTGAAAACCGATGCGCAGCTGGCCTTTGGCTTGCGCCGACACCAGCGCGGGCAGGCAGACAGCCATTGCGGCGATCGACAGCAGGCCGAGGGTTTGCCGGCGGGATGTGCGTTGTTGATGATGACTGGTCATGGCGAATTCCTCGTTTCAAAAGTGTGGGCAGAACACTTCTCTGCCCGGATCGCGCAGGACGGGATGCCGGGGCTCCCCGCCAGCAACAGGATAGTGAGCGGGGTCATTTGCGCTCCGGCAGATAAATCTGGTCAAACACGCCGCCATCGGCGAAGTGGGTTTTCTGTGCCTTGGTCCAGCCACCGGCGACTTCGTCGATCGTCAGCAATTGCACTTTCGGGAACTGCGCGGCGTATTTCTTGACTGCGGCGGCCGAGGTCGGGCGGTAGTAATGTTTGGCCGCGATCTCTTGTCCCTCGTCCGAATACAGGTACTGGACATACGCTTCGGCGAGCTTGCGGGTGCCGCGCTTGTCGACCACTTTGTCGACCACGGCCACCGGCGGTTCGGCCAGGATGCTCAGTGGTGGCGCAACAATTTCGACCTTGTCCGGACCGAGTTCCTTGATCGCCAGCAGTGCTTCGTTTTCCCACGCGATCAATACGTCACCGATGCCGCGTTCGACGAAGGTCGTGGTGGCACCACGTGCGCCGGAGTCGAGCACCGGCACGTTCTTGTACAGCTTGCCGAGGAATGCGCGGGCCGTCGCTTCATTGCCACCCGGTTGCTTGAGCGCATAGCCCCATGCCGCCAGATGGTTCCAGCGCGCACCACCGGAAGTCTTCGGATTTGGTGTGATGACGGCAATGCCTGACTTGATCAAATCACTCCAGTCCTTGATGCCTTTCGGGTTGCCTTTGCGGACCAGAAACACGATCGTCGAGGTATACGGCGCACTATTGTTTGGCAAGCGCTTTTGCCAGCCCGGCGCGATCAGGCCACGTTCGGCGATCGCGTCGATGTCATAGGCCAGTGCCAGCGTGACGACATCGGCCTCAAGACCATCGATGACGGCACGGGCCTGCTTGCCGGAACCGCCGTGGGACTGCTTGAAGCGGATCGTGTCACCGCCCTTGGACGTCCATTGCTTTGCAAAAGCCTGGTTGAAATCCTGGTACAGCTCGCGGGTCGGATCGTACGACACGTTGAGCAGTGACAGCTCGGCGGCATTGGCCAGCTGCGCCGCGGGGAACAGCAAAGCGGCGACGAGCAGCGACTTGAATAAAGGAGTGAGTGACATCTGGCAGTCCTGGAGCAAGTGGTTTCTGAGGTCTCCACAGTAATCGTGGCATCGGCAGAACGGAACGAATGCATTCGCGGTTCGATATGCAAATTTCAGATATGCTCCGCGTTCCGATCAGTTACCAATTAGCAATCATGCAGATCATCCAGGACCCGCTGTTCTACGCCGTCGCCATTCCCGCCGTACTGATCACCAGCATTTCGAAGGGCGGTTTTGCCGGCGGACTAGGCATCGTGGCAGTACCGCTGATGGCGTTGGTGATCTCGCCAACCCAGGCCGCCAGCATCATGTTGCCCATCCTGTGCGTGATGGACCTGACCGGTTTCGTCACATGGCGCAAGCGCGCCGATGCAGCCTTGCTCAAGCTGCTGTTACCGGGAGCATTGATCGGCATCCTGATCGGCGCGCTGATGTTCCACCAGTTAAACGATGCGATGGTCACGGCGATGGTGGGCGTGATGGCGCTGGTGTTCGCGCTCAATTACTGGTTCAAGGGCAAGGTGCGCGCGCCGGTGCATTTGCCGGACAAGGCCAGCGCAGGACTGTGGTCATTCCTGTCGGGGTTCACCAGTTTTGTGTCGCATGCAGGTGGTCCGCCGATGGCCATTTACCTGCTGCCAAAAAACCTCGACAAGGCCGTTTATGTGGGTACCGTGACAATCCTGTTCACCACCATCAATTACGCCAAGATCGTGCCGTATGCGCTGCTTGGCCAGCTTGGTCTCGACAACCTCGCCACGGCGGCGGTGCTGTCGCCGCTGGCACCAATCGGCGTCAAACTCGGCGCGTGGATGCATGACCGTATTGATGCGAACGTGTTTTACCGGATCTCGTATGGCTTTCTGTTGCTGACCGGATTGAAGCTGAGCTGGGATGGGTTGCGGCACTGGATCATGTGAATTTCTGTTGAACGTGCGCGGTATGGGCGGTGCAATGCCCTTCGGTTATTGCACCTTACTTTTTTTCAGCCTCTTTGGCGGCGTGCGGGAAGCGGTCCATCTTCGACAGCACCGGAAAGCCGAGTGCCCATGCGCCGGTGACGGCCAGCGTGGCAATGCCGCCGATCAGAATCGCCGGCACCAACCCGAACCAGCCTGCGGTGATGCCTGACTCGAACTCGCCAAGCTCGTTCGATGCGCCGATGAAGACCGCATTGACGGCGCTGACGCGGCCACGGATCGCGTCTGGTGTTTCGAACTGCACCAGCAAATGCCGGATGTAGACACTGACCATGTCGCCGACGCCCATCAGCACCAGCGCGCCCATCGCCACGACGACGCTCCCCGTGAGTCCCAGCACGACGGTGCCTGCACCGAACAGTGCCACACCACCAAACATCCAGACTCCGACCCGGCGCGTGATCGGCCAGAACGTCAGTGCAATCGAGGTAACCGCTGCGCCAATGGCGGGTGCGGTCCGCAGCAAGCCCAGGCCGGTCGGACCGACATGCAGGATGTCGCTGGCAATCGCCGGCAGCAGCGCGGTGGCACCACCGAACAGCACGGCAAACAGGTCCAGCGAAATCGCGCCGAGCACGACCGGGCGTGACCAGACAAAGCGCAAGCCTTCCATCACGCTGTGCCAGGTGGCCGGTTCCTTGTGCGTCACTTGCGGCGAGCTGCGGGTCATCAGCATCAGGACGGCCGATAGCACCAGCAAACTGGCGACGATCAGATAAACCGTTTTCGGACCGGCCAGATACAGCAAACCGCCCAGCACCGGGCCGATGATCACGGCGACGTGGAAAGTCGACGAGCTTAATGCGACGGCTTTGCCAAAACTGTCGGTCGGCACCATGTTGATCAGGATCGCCTGACTGGCCGGCATCATGAAGGCGCGCGCACTGCCGAACAGCACCAGCACCGCGAAGATCGGCCAGACCACTTGCAGACCCAGATAAGTGAATGCCAGCAGACCTAGCCCGCACGCCAGTTGCGCGATGATGCAGCCGGTGATGATCTTGCGCCGGTCGTAGCGGTCGGCGACATGGCCGGCGTACAGGATCAGTAACAGGAACGGCGCGAACTGCGCCAGCCCGATCAGGCCAAGGTCGAACACATCGCCGGTCATCGCATAGACCTGCCAGCCGATCGCCACGCTTTGCATTTGCACGGCTAACGTCGACAGCAATCGCGCCGCCAGATAAAAACGGAAATTACGGTAACGCAGAACGCCGTAGCGATTGCCTGGGTCCGAATCGGATGTCATCGATTGCCTTGCCTGAAAGAATCGCGACATCTTACCGAAGAGTGACCGCTTGAAAATCCCGGCACAGCAAATTCCCTAAGCTTATGACGAATGGGTTGTTGGTTTTTCCGCCCAGTGTTCGCACAATCATGGTTCCATTTTCCGAGGTTTGCTCCATGTCCACGCTTAACTCCACATTCGTTTTTGAACGCCCTGCCCTGCTGCGCCGCGTCGGCCAGGTTTTGCTGCTGGCAAGCGCGACGTTCGTGTTTGCTCACACCGCCAATGCGGCTGACACCGTCTTGCTCAACGTCTCGTATGACGTCACGCGCGAACTGTACAAGGATATCAACCCGGCCTTCATCGCCGAATGGAAAAAGACCACCGGCGAGACCCTCACCATCAACCAGTCGCATGGCGGCTCCAGCAAGCAGGCCCGTTCGGTCGCTGATGGCCTCGAAGCCTCGGTCGTGACGATGAACCAGGCCAACGATATCGACTTGCTGGCCGACCGCGGCTTGCTGGCGGCCGACTGGTCAAAGAAATTCCCGAACGGTGCAGCACCGTTTTATTCAACGATGGTGTATCTGGTGCGCAAGGGCAATCCGAAGCAGATCAAGGGCTGGGACGACCTCGCCAAGCCGGGCATCAAGGTCATCGTGCCAAATCCGAAAACCTCGGGCAATGGCCGCTACACCTATCTGGCGGCATGGGGCTCCGTACTTAAAAAGGGCGGCACCGAAGTGCAAGCCCGCGATCTGGTGACGAAGCTGTTCAGGAACGTCCCGATTCTCGATACCGGTGGCCGCGCAGCGACCACAACCTTCACGCAGCGTGCCATCGGCGATGTACTGGTGACGTTTGAAAACGAAGTGCAACTGGTACGCAAGGAATTTGGCGACAACTTCGATGTGGTCTATCCGGATGTCTCGATCCTGGCCGAGTCGCCGGTGGCAGTAGTCGACAAGGTGGTGGACAAACGCGGCATCCGCAAGCAAGCCACGGCCTACCTGGAATTCCTGTATTCACCACAAGGCCAGGAAATCGCAGCCCAGCATTATCTGCGCCCGCGCCTTGAGGCGGTGACGAAGAAATACCAGGCCAGCTTCAAGCCAGTCGCCTTGTTCACGGTGGACGAATTGTTTGGTGGCTGGAAACAGGCGCAGAAAAAGCATTTCGATGACGGCGGCGAATTCGACAAGATCTACGTCAAGTAATCGGACCCGCAAGCGGCCCCTGGCAGTTGGCAGCGAGCCGCAGGGTCATCACGGCGATATCGTGTCCACCCTGCGCTTGACCTCAGGCCCAGAACCCACGCAGCAGCGGTATCACGATCACGCCCCACGTCGCCGCTGCCAGCGAAAAGGTCAGGAAGACCGCCGCGCTGCCAAAATCCTTGGCATTTTTTGACAGCGGATTGCGTTCCAGCGAGACCCGGTCGACCACCGCTTCGATCGCCGAATTGAGCAACTCGACGACCAGCACCAGAACAAATACGCCTATCAGTAACAGCTTGTGCAAGGCCGGCACCGGCAACCACAGCGCGACGATAGTCGCCACCACCATGACCGCCAACTCCTGGCGAAACGCATGTTCGCCCTTCCAAGCCGCCTTGAATCCTTCCATCGAATAGAAAAATGCGCCGGATATGCGCTTGAGACCACTCTTGCTCTTGAACTGACTGATCGGTTGATTTTCGTCGCTCATGCTGGCCCTGGCTGGATTACGTTATCAAACAAGTCGAAAGAAAAAGAATCGCGAAATCGGCCGCGCAAATCGTAGGCACGCACGCTCCGCCGCCGGATTCTAACAGCGCGCCGATGTCACGACGGCATAATTGTGAACGTCAATCACAGGTCATCAAGCTGAAATAAAGTACGCGTACCGAGTCCGGGATGCGCATCGGCTTTTCGCATTGTGGTATAAACGACTGACTCCACTTGCCACGAAAACACCATGACTGCGACAGCGCCTTCAGAGACCGATAAAACGTCCATTCAAGTCATCGAACGCCTGACCTCGCTGCTCGATGCGCTGGCCCGCTATCCCGATCCGGTCAGCCTCAAGCAGCTTTCAGCCGATACTGGCTTGCATCCGTCTACCGCTCACCGCATCCTCAACGATCTGGTACTCAAGCGTTTCGTCGAACGCGCCGAACCCGGTGCCTATCGCCTGGGTATGCGTTTGCTAGAACTGGGCAATGTCGTCAAAAGTCGCCTGAACGTGCGCGAAGCAGCGGTCGACTTCATGCGCGCCTTGCATCGCAAAACCTTCCAGACCGTGAACCTGTCGGTACGCCAGGGCGACGAGATTGTCTATATCGACCGGGCTTTTTCGGAGCGCTCCGGCATGCAGGTCGTGCGCGCTATCGGAGGCCGCGCGCCACTGCACCTGACCTCGACCGGCAAGCTGTTCCTGTCGGTCGATGATCCCAAGTCCGTGCGCTCGTATGCGACCCGCACGGGTCTTTCGGGACACAATAAAAATTCTATTACCGAACTGACGACGCTGGAACGCGAATTGAGTCTGGTACGAGCGCGCGGTTTTGCGCGTGACAACGAAGAACTCGAACTCGGCGTGCGATGCATGGCCGCAGGTATCCGCGATGATTCAGGACGCCTGATCGCCGGGCTATCCATTTCAGCACCGGCCGACCGCTTGCAGGAAGAATGGCTGGAAGACTTGATGCTGACCGTAAATCAGATTTCTGCGGTGCTTGGATATTCGCCGCAGGATGCCGGATGACACTGCGGACAGGCAGTGACAGGAAGGCACCGATGCGCTGAAAATTCGTGCAACTGAACGCATCTGGTTTGGGAGAAATTTCAGACTGAGGCTACGGTTAATTAGCGGGAAAGAGTCTCTGGAATTCTGCGTCATGCAAAATCTGTGCGACGTCGAAATGCCCGAACTGGATTGCGATATCCGTGGGGGAGTGACCTATATTTGTCTGAGCCAACGAATCAATGTCTGCTAGCTGCAGCAGAAATTGCACAGCCTCGATATTTCCGGAGGCAGCGGCGAAATGCAGCACTGTCTTACCATCCTCGTCCATTTGATTAATGTCAGCCACCCACCTCGCCAGCACGCGCAAAGTCGCAGCGTCGCCACAAAACCCCGCCAGATGCAGCGGCGTATGGAGAGATTGCGTGACGGCATCCACATCAATAACGGGGAGCGCACTCATCAGCACCTGAACAATGTTTGCGTCACCACGGGCCGAGGCTTGGTGCAGCACCGTTCTGTCGAAGGTATTAACGGGCCTGTTCGGATTGAGTCCGCAATGCCTCAGTAAGGTGAGCACCATCTCCACGTTGCGCTGTTCGACTGCCACATTAAGGGCGGTCCCCAGCCCCTCGCCTGCCAGATCAACGTCGATGTCAGGATATTTCTTCAATAGCGTCTGCACCACGTCACGACGCCGTGCCTTGATTGCCGACGTCAATGCCGTATGCCCATCTGACCTGAGCGCATTCTTGAGCCACGGATTGACCCTCAATAGAATAATGATTGATTTGAACCCGTTGTTGTCTGCTGCAAATCGGTATGCTTTCAGATACTCGTCGGTAGGATTTTTCGGCATACGTTGATTGACCAATTGGTGCCTGAGAAGCAGCTCCACCACTTGGTAATGATCCTGCTGAGCAGCAAGACATAACGCAGAATTGCCATGCGCATTCTTCATATTGGCAGCGATTCTCCGATCGTCAAGCAAAGTGCCCACTTGATCGACCTGCCCTGCTTGTGCAGCCAGATGTAAGGTCGTGTCGCCCTGGAGATTCCTCATATTGATATTTATTCCATTGCAATCAAGCAGGATCCGCATCGCAACCAGGTTTTTTTTACTGACGGTCATCATCAACGGAGTGATGCCCTCAGAAGAGGTCTGATTTACATCAGTTTCAGGCGTAGTCAGTAGTCGATTAAATTCGTTCCAATCACCCATCCTGATCGCTGTGACGAGCGGAGGCTCACTGATCAGTGGCAGTTGTGACCGCAGCCCTGCCGCCATCGCAGCGTTGCGTCGCACAGGGTATCTACGTGCAGAGTTACCGGCATGTGGTGTCACCACATTGCGACCATGCTGTGCACCGCCGCCGGAATTCTGGCCGGATCGTAGATTGGTACCTTGTGGAAGATAAATATGTTGCGGTATGGGTAGTTGAAAGTGGGGTTTCATTGAAATAGTTCCAAAAAAATAGACGTGACGACCGTTAAAAAACAGGTTTGACAGCCAATTGAGTAACCTTATCAACGGTTAGGTTCCGTCGTACCAAAACAGGATTGAGCGTATCGATAAGCCAACGCCCATGATGCTGTGACAAATCAATGTCATGAGACGACGCGAGACAACCGCCTTCGGAACAGTCAAATGACAGAAGAAAAATCAGACACCCAATAAAAAATGCCGCTCGGTATTTAACCGAACGGCATTCAGATCAACACTGTTTTTCAGCGACTGACTATTTCAACTATGTGCCAGCGGCAAGTTACGTGCTGTTGGTGTCGCCAGCGGATTTGTCAGATTATCCGGCTTCAATGTTTCTATCCATTTGCGAATCCGACCGGCATCGGCAGTGCGTGATTGCTTGCCTTTCGAATCGAGGAATACCATGACGATTGGCCGACCTTCAATATTGGTTAACATCACCAGGCAACGGCCGGCTTCATTAATGTATCCGGTTTTTTGCAGGTCGATATCCCAGCCGGGATTGCCTACCAGATGATTGGAATTCGAATATTGCAATGATCCGACACCCGGCTTGACCACGTACTTGGTGTCGGTCGAATACTGACTGATGATCTGATGCTGACGGGCCGCAATGACGAGCTTGGCCAGGTCCTGAGCAGTGGCGACGTTGTGGCTCGACAGTCCTGTTGAATCAACATAATGCGTGTCGGTCATACCAAGTGACTTGGCTTTGGTATTCATTGCAGCAACGAATGCCGGCAAGCCGCCCGGATAATTTCGACCGAGCGCCGAAGCAGCACGGTTTTCCGAACTCATCAGGGCGATATGCAACATGTTAGAACGCGACAGAACGGAGCCGACCCGCAGGCGCGATGACGAATTCTTTTCACGATCGATATCGTCGTTGGTGATTTCGATCATCTCATCCATGTTCTGATTCGACTCGACCACCACCATGCTGGTCATCAGCTTGGTGATCGATGCAATCGGTAAGGCAACATTCGAATTTTTTTCGAATAGAACTTTTGAATTGGATTGATCCATTACCAGCGCGACATTCGATTTCAGGTAGAGCGGATCAGGAGTCCGGTTCAGGCCGGCCAGTTCTCCGGCGCTGACAACTGCCGGCAAAACCACCGCCACGGCCCGCTGGCCAGTTCTTCGCTTCGACTTCGGAGCAACAGCGACAGCGCGCTTGCGTGTCGATTTTTTGGCAGTGGATTTCTTGGTAGGCTTTTTCGCGGACGTCGACCGCTCCGGCGTGTCTGCAGCATTTGCCGCGGTGCCCGTAGACAAGAAAAACGAACACATCAGCAAAAATACAAAGACGGACTTGGACATCAGCAACTCCCGATAATGGGCAAAATGGGTCATCTTGCAGTGTAGCAAAAAGACGCTTATCTACAAGTGAATTAACAACTTAGCGCTAACTTTTAACCTCATTTCGCACCGAAAATACTAATTTGGCAATAAATTATACCAACGAGTATTTTCAGTAAAGCAAGTTCAATATGAAAGCAGCAACTATTACTCAAAAAACCTGACAAAACCGGCCACTGGTTCACGTTCGGTAATCAACGAATTCTCGATTTTACTGTTATCGGCGTAACCGAGCGACATGCCGCACACCAGCATCTCATTTTCTGGCAGTTGCAACACATCGGCAATGATCTTGTGATATTGCGTGAAGGCTGCCTGTGCGCAGGTGTCGAGACCACGGCCACGCGCGGCGATCATCACATTCTGCAAGAACATACCGTAATCCAGCCATGATCCCAGTTCCAGACTGCGATCGATTGTAAACATCAGCCCGACCGGCGCATCAAAAAACTGGTAATTGCGACCATGCTGCGCGTGCATGCCCGCCTTGTTTTCGCGCGTCAACTCCAGCAGCGCATACAAATCCCAGCCGACCTTGCGGCGACGGTCGATGAATGGCGAATTCCATTTCAGCGGGTAGTAGTTGTATTCCTGAATGTATTTGGTCGCCCCGTCAGGATCGTTGTGCGCCGCGAGCACCGCTGCCGACAGGCGCTGCTTGGTGGCACCAGTAAGCACATACACATTCCATGGCTGAGTGTTGGTGCCGGACGGTGCCCGCGCAGCAACCTCCAGCAACTGCGTGATTTCTTCGGGACTCACCGGATCAGGCAGAAAAGCCCGAATCGAGTGGCGGGAAATAATGGCGTCATCGACATGCTGCTGCGGTGTCTGGTTCATGGCTGGCTCTGGGAAAGTGAGGGAATCTGTATCGATTGAAGCAGTATCCGCATGGGTACAGGAATAGGTGTCGACTGACGGCTGCTACGTTCCACACAAACATGGACCAAATGTCCCTGTGCGGCGGCGAGCTCGTCGTCATTGCAAAAAATGGCGAGCTCATAACGGATGCTGGAATTGCCCAGTGCCGCCACGCGCAGCCCGGCGGTGATCCTGTCAGGGAACGCCACAGGTGAAAAATACGTGCAGGCCGACTCGATGACCAGTCCGATCACCGAGCTGTGAACGATATCAAGCACGTCGCCTGAAATCAGCAACTCGTTGACGATGGTGTCGAACCAGTTGTAATACACGACGTTGTTGACGTGGCCGTACGCGTCGTTATCGAGCCAGCGCGTCGTGATCGGATGAAAATGCGCGTAGTCGGCGCGCCGGTGTGCCGTCGCCCGCATTATTTCCTCACCACAAAGACGACACCGGTCACAGCCAGCAACATGCCAACAATGCCTATCCAGCTGAACTGCTCGCCAAATGCCAGCCATGCCATGAGCGCGGTAGTCGGTGGCGTCAGGTACAGCAAGCTCGTCACGCTCGTCGCCGCACTTTTCCGGATCAGCGAAAACAGCAGGAAAATTGCGCCGATCGACAATGCCAGAATAGACCACAGCAACGCACCGATGAAACTTGGCGTCCACTGCACCGCCTCCAGTGCCGGCGAAAACCCTTCGAACAGGATTGCAAACGGCAGTACCACCGCAGCTGATGCAGCGAACTGAATAATCGTCCCGGTCCGCAAATCAAAGTGAGCGCAATAGCGCTTCTGATACAGCGTACCCGCCGTGATCGACAGCAATGCCATCAGGCACAGCAAAATGCTCTCGGTCGACAGCCCGATCAGGTTGATCTTGTTGGCGACCACCAGCGCAACTCCGCACAAACCCAATGCCAGTCCGATCCACTGCTTGCCCCGCACTGATTCGCCGATCAGCGGCGCGGCAAAGGCAGTCAGCACAGGCTGCATACCGACGATTAGCGCCGACAGCCCGGCCGGCATACCCAACTTGATCGCGCTCCAGACACCCGCCAGGTAGCCGGCTTGCAGCAGTATGCCGGCGAGCGCGACATGCCCGACCCGGCCAGTCGGCCACGGCGCGCGCAGCACCAGTACCAGCGGTAGCAGCACCAAAAGCACGCCGGCAAACCGCAACAACAGAAAGGTCAGCGGCGGTGCATACGGCAAGCCGAACTTGGCCACGATAAAACCAGTACTCCAGAGCAGCACGAACACCCAGGGCATCGCTGCCAGATAGGGAGACGGGCGGATTGCCGTTAGCGCAGGGGTGGACATTCGGTTCATTGTGTCATTGTTGCCAGCATGGCAGGTGGCATCGTCCAGCGTGCTGCGTACTCTGCGGCAATGGCGATGGTTTGTAAGTGGACCCGAATGGTATCGTCAATATCCCGACCATAACCGCCGGCCATCGAAATAGCGACCGGAATGCGACGCTGATGCGCCGCTTCCAGCACCATCCGGTCGCGTTGTGCCAGACCATCGAGTGTCAGCTTCATGCGCCCAAGCCGATCACCCTCATGCGGATCGGCACCCGCCAGAAAAATAATCAGCTGCGGAGAAAAACTGGCAAACAGCGTCGCCAGCGCAGCAGAGAGTGCGACCAGATAGGCCGCATCAGCGATGTCGTCCGGCAAGCCGACATCCAGATCGCTGACCGCCTTCACAAATGGATAATTACGTTCTCCATGCAACGACAGCGTAAATACCGAGTCGTCGCGCGCGAGAATCTCGGCCGTCCCGTTCCCTTGATGCACATCAAGGTCGACCACCGCGACCCGACTGACGCGTCGCTCGGCCTGCATCAGGCGCGCAGCAATCGCCGCATCATTGAAGACGCAAAACCCTTCGCCGTGGGCCGCATGCGCATGATGGGTTCCGCCTGCGAGATTGAGTGCAACGCCATCGTCAAACGCGGCGCGGCAGGCACCAATGGTTGCGCCCGTTGAGCGCCGCGAGCGCTCCACCATGCCGGGCGACCACGGAAAACCGATGCGTTTCTGTTCTGCCGCCGACAGTTCACCTTCGCTGACGCGGCGGATATAGTCCGGATGATGGGCCAGTGCCAGCACCCCATTGCCGATATCCGGTGCCTCGACAAAATCAAGACCCGGCGCAACGCCGTCCGCACGCTCGCGCAACAGGCGGTACTTCTGCATAGGGAAGCGATGACCCGCTGGCAGTGGCAAGACAAAATGGTCGCTGTAAAAGGCTTTCAAGGCGGGTAAAGTCCAAAAAAATTGATCAATGAGTTTAGCATCGGCGATCACGGCTCTAGTTAATACCAACTAACGACCACTTGTTAACCATTACTAGCAATCACTTTGTCAACGAGTAATTACCCGAATAGCCCGACCGTGCGGTAAATAATGTGCTTGACTTGACATCATCAGTCCTTAAAATAGCACGTGCTGCAGCGCACCAAGAAAGCGCTAACCAGTCGCGGCAGACCGATTCCACCCACAGGAGAAACACATGTTTTCAACACCAGAACAGTTCTCAGCAGCAACCAAATCCGCATTTGAATCCCAGCTCGCCTTACTATCGTCGCTGTCTCATAAAGCATTTGAAGGCGTCGAAAAACTTACTGCACTGAATATGCATGCTGCCCGTACCTCGATGGAAGAGTCCAACGCTGCGCTCAAGCACATGTTCTCGGCCAAGACCCCGCAGGAGTTCTTTGCACTTGGTTCAGCCCAGTCACAGCCAAGCACCGAAAAAGCAGCGGCCTATGCACGCAACGTCGCCAGCATCGCTTCCGAAATTCAAGCTGAGTTCGCCAAGGTGACAGAAGCCAAGATCAGCGAAATCAATCAGAAAGTCGCCTCACTGGTCGAAGACGTGACGAAGAATGCACCTGCCGGCTCCGAAACGGTTGTTGCGATGTTCAAGACCGCGCTGGGCAATGCCAACGCCAGTTACGAGCAAATCTCGCGTACCACCAAGCAAGCAGTTGCCACCATCGAAGGCAACGTCAACAATGCCGTCACCCAGATGGCCGAAGTCGTTGAGAAAAGCACTCCCCGCGTCGCAGCGAAAAAGTAAATCCGGTACGACCGCAGGCCACGCATGGTGGTCAAAAAAATGCCCCGAGCTCTGTCGGGGCATTTTTATTTTCCGCTCGGAAATGCGACTAACGACCTTTCATCGCTTACAGCACGCGCTCCAGCACGCGCTGCAAGCGGGCTGTCGCAGTACCATCGGTCAGTGCCGGCAAATTGCACAAGGCCACCAGCATCTGATGCTCGGTCGCCACCGGCTGTCCGGACTTGAGTGCTGACTGCAAAACCTCGACCTGCAATTGCAAACGTTCGCGCATCAACTCGGCGGGACTATCGAGCGACAACACGATTTCCATCCGCAACAACTCCCGGCCCAGCACTGTCCGATTGGCTTCGAGTGTCGCCGCATAGGTCGTATCGGCCTGCTGCGCAGCGGTTTGTGCCTGCCCGAAACGCTGGCTCAGTGCGCGTTCAAAGGGTGCGGCCAGGGCCGGCAGCGCTTCCCAATGAGCCTGCAATGCGGCAGTATCGCCGCCGCCCACCAACGCCGACTCGACTTGCTGGCACAACTGCAGCTTGGCCAGGATCGCTTGCCTGGCAAGCGCATCGCCAGCGCGCTGCGCATGGTCAACCTGTTGCTGCAAGGCGAGGACGGCTTGTCGGTAACGTGTATCGAGCGCGCTTTCTGCCGCACGCGGCACAGGTCCGGCACGATGCCATTCGGCACTCGTGTCGCGCAGCAGGTTGACCACTTCCGGGATCGCCAGTTCGCCAGCCTGTTCCAGTGCAGCGCAGAACGCCTCCTTGGCGTGCAAATTATCCTGCCGGCCAGCGTCAGCTTCGGAAGCTGCTTCCTTGCGACGCGCAAAGACCGTATCGCACGCGGCGCGAAACCTTGTCCACAGTCCCTGCTCGTCATTGCGCTCCAGCGGCAAGGCCTTCGCGCGTTCCTGCCAGCGATCCTGCAGCGCGCGCAACGCGTCCAGTGCGCCGCGATCACTGGCTGACAGCGCAGCCACATCAGCAATCATCTGCTCGCGCTCACGGATTTCACTGGCACGGACCTCGTCTAGCGGTGCGCGCAGACGCTGCAGTACGGCATTGAATTCGGCATCGAGGCGCTTCTTTTCCTTGCGTTCGGTCGGTCCCAGACGCTGCCAGTTCTGCAGACTGCGCTGGCAAAACAGCGCTACCGCTTTCCAGTCGGGATGCTCGACGCCGACCAGTGCATCGGCATTGCGCTGCATCTCCACAATCATCTCGGAGGCAACCCCGACGTTGGCCTGACGCTCTTCGGCCAGCTTGCCGAAGTGTTCGGCGACCGGCGTATAGGCCGCCGTGCAGGCGGCATCGAAGCCATGCCAGAGTTCTTTCGGCGCAGGACCAGCCGACACATCGAGCGACTTCCAGCGCTCGCGCAGGCTGCCGATTTTCTTGGCTAATTCGGCAATCGGCAAGGCTTGCTCCGGCAAGGCTTCGGCGGCCTTCTGCAATTCTTCGCGCGAGACGTTGCCACCCCAGCGCGCCCAGCCTTGCAGACGTCCCAGCTCGGCGCGCAAGCGCGACAGTTGCGCGCTCTGCGCTTCGCTCGGATGCAATGCAGCCAGATCGAGTGAACGCAAGCGCTTGTCGGCTTCCGCGGCGATTTGCAGACTGCCCTCGTCGAGGGCCTGCTCCATCGCCTGCAAGGCGGCAACAAAGACCGGCTTCTGATCGGACACTGCCAACACCGAAACGGCCGGTGCCGCTTTGACGGGTCGGGCGGCAATCACGCGCTGCAACAGTTCATCAAAACGCTGCTGCCACTCCGGCGCGACATCACCTTGCCAGCCGCGTCGCAACGTCGATTCCTGCAGTGACTCGGGTGCCGCCGCTTCCCATTCTTCGAGCAGGGCCAGGCGTGCCTGCGACGCAGCGTGGCGCTGCTCGATCGCTACCAGCGACGTGCGCAAACCCTGCGCGGCTTCGTCACACTGGACCAGCAAATGTTTCGGCACCGCAGCGATGTCGGCAGACAGGCGATAGTCGGCAAGGTGTGCCACCAGCGTGTCCAGCGTGGCGCGCACCACCTCGGGTGCTTGCTCGCCGGGCAATGCGCGCAATTGCGCCAGCGCATCGATGACGGCGCGTTGCAAGCTGGCCTGCGCGGCGAGGCGCGTGCCCAGTGTGGCGCGGCTTGTCGCGAACGCCTGTTGCTCGGTCTCCGGCACCAGCTTCAGTGCTTGCCAGCGACGATCCAGTTCGCTGACCTGATTGGGCGTCAATGCCATCCCGGTGGCCAGCCGGTCGGCATCGGCGATGCAGTCCGTGGCCAATGCCAGCAGCTTGCGTTGTGTATCGAGCTGATCGAGCCGCGTCTGCATCAGCTTGGCGACGCGCCGGTCGGTATTGCGCACGGCCGCCAGCACCTGTTGCAGGGCAGGCACCGAGTGGACTGCTTGCGCAGCGAGCAAGCGGGCATCGGCAAAATCGCAGGCAATCAGGAAGGCGACACTGGCCGCTTCGTCGTGTTGTACTGCTTTCGCAGCAGCAATCGCCGCTTCGCGCGCAGCGGTTGGCGCAACCACGGCTGGTGCGACCACCACAACAGGAACCGGCGGAGTTTTAGGTTTGCGCTTGAAGAAAAAATCGAACATGGATGACGGGCCGCAGCAGAAAAAGGAACGTCATCATAACAACGGATGCGACAGCGCTCGTGCGGAATCTCACAGTGAGCGCAATCTCGGTACCGGTGCGCACCGGCGCAAGGCGTTCGCGCACCGGAAATTAGCAGTCGTACTGCAGATCGCACCGTCACGGTTGGCACATATACTGCTAACAATTATTCAAACCGACCACCCGATATCCGCCATGCCCGACGCCAGCCATTCACCCTCCACCACACGCAGCCACTGGCAAGCACGCCTGTCGCTCGGCTTCGTCAACGATGCCGGCACCACGCGTCTGACCGAGCGTGACCATGTCGGGCCGCTGCGCGTGCAAAAGGCGCTGTATCCCGAACATCCGTCGGTCTGCCACGCCGTCATCGTCCATCCTCCCGGCGGCGTCGTCGGCGGTGACCAGCTCGACATCGCGGTGCGAGTCGGCAGCGAAGCGGCCGTCTTCATCAGCACGCCCGGCGCGGCCAAGTGGTATCGCGCCAATGGCCATGTCTCGCGCCAGACCGTGCGTCTTGAAGTCGCC
>CANFED010000036.1 GCA_947445995.1 Oxalobacteraceae bacterium
GCGCATTGGTGCCGCCGGCTTGCCCCATCGGCTCGCCCCAGGTCACCACAATCATGTCACCCTTTTCCACCACGCCTTTGGCCAGCAACAAATCCTGGACGTTTTTCAGTACGAGGTCGGGATCGGTCGATTGCTCCAGTTCGAAAGGCCGCACGTTGCGATACAGCGCCGCCTTGCGCTGGGTTGCCATGCTTGGTGTCATCGCAAAAATCGGGATATCGATATTGTGCCGGCTCATCCACAGCGGTGTCGAACCCGATTCCGTCAGTGCAACAATGGCTTTCACGCGCAGATGATACGCGGTGAACAGCGCGCCATACGCAATCGATTGATCGATGCGGGTAAAAGTCAGGTTCAGGAAGTCGGCATCGAGCTTGTAGTCTTCAGATTTTTCGGCGGCGACGCAGATCGCGTCCATCGCTTCGACGGTCTCGACCGGGTAGCGGCCCGAGGCGGTTTCGGCCGAAGTCATCACGGCGTCGGTGCCGTCGAGCACGGCATTGGCCACGTCGGACACCTCGGCGCGCGTCGGCACCGCATTGACAATCATCGACTCCATCATCTGGGTTGCGGTGATGGCCAGTTTGTTCGAGGCACGCGCCATTTTGATCATGCGTTTCTGCAGCGCCGGCACCACCGCATTACCGACTTCGACCGCGAGATCGCCCCGCGCGACCATGATGCCGTCGGAAGCATCGAGGATTTCCTGCAGGACCGGAATCGCTTCGGCCCGTTCGATCTTGGCGATCATCAATGGCTTGTGACCGAACTGCTCGCCGGCGATGTTGGCCAACTGGCGCGCCATGATCATGTCGGTCGCGCTTTTCGGAAACGACACCGCGACATAATCGGCCTGAATGCTCATGGCCGTCTTGATGTCTTCCATGTCCTTGCCGGTCAGCGCCGGCGCAGACAAGCCACCGCCCTGCCGGTTGATGCCCTTGTTATTGGACAGTTCGCCACCGATACGCACCGTGGTGTGGATGGCGCTGCCGACGATCTTGTCGACGATCAGCACGATCAGTCCGTCATTGAGCAACAGCACATCATTGGCGCGCAGGTCGCGCGGCAGTTCGCGGTAATCGATGCCGACCACGTCCTGGTTGCCCAGTTGACAGGCCGCATCCAGCGTGAAGCTGGCACCCTTGACCAGCTCGATCTTGCCATTCTCAAACTTGCCAACCCGAATTTTGGGGCCCTGCAGATCGGCCATGATGGCAATCTCGACGCCGCAATCAGCCGCCGCCTGGCGCACCAGCGCGGCCCGGTCGATATGGTCCTGCGCCTTGCCATGCGAAAAATTCAGGCGCACGACATTGACGCCGGCCCGGATCATTCGCGTCAGCGTGTCAAGGTCACTGGAAGCGGGACCGATGGTGGCAACGATTTTAGTAGCGCGGGACAATGACATGCGGAGGCCTTTCAACGAAATATGGTTGGCTTATTGGCTGAAACGCTGTTCAAGAATCGCGACGGCCGGCAAGGTCTGGCCTTCGAGGAATTCAAGGAAAGCGCCACCGCCGGTCGAAATGTAATCGATGCGATCAGCAATGTCGTACTTGGCAATGGCTGCCAGCGTATCACCGCCACCGGCAATCGAGAATGCCTTGGCGTCGGCAATCGCCAGCGCCAGCGTTTTGGTGCCGTGGCCGAACTGCTCGAATTCGAACACGCCTACCGGACCATTCCATACGACCGTGCCGGCCTGCGCGATTTGCGCGGCCAGCAAGGCTGCCGTTTGCGGGCCGATATCCAGGATCAGGTCGTCGTCTTCGACATCGGCCACTGCCTTGACGGTAGCCGTCGCGCTGGCAGCGAACTGCTTGGCGCACACCACGTCGGTCGGGATCGGCACCGACGCGCCGCGGGCACTCATCATCGCCATGATTTCTCTGGCTTCATTGACAAGGTCGGCTTCGGCCAGCGACTTGCCGATCTTCAGGCCAGCAGCCAGCATGAAGGTATTGGCGATGCCGCCACCGACGATCAGGTGATCGACCTTGGCCGCGAGGGCTTTCAGGATAGTCAGTTTGGACGAGACCTTGGAACCGGCGACGATGGCCAGCAGCGGCCGGGCCGGTGCATTGAGCGCCTTGCCGAGGGCATCGAGTTCCGCCGCCAGCAGCGGACCGGCGCAGGCGACCGGCGCAAATTGCGCAATGCCGTAGGTGGTGGCTTCGGCGCGATGCGCGGTGCCGAAAGCATCGTTGACGTAGATGTCGCACAAGGCGGCCATCTTTTTTGCCAGCGCTTCATCGTTCTTTTTTTCACCGCGATTGACGCGGCAGTTTTCCAGCAAGACAACCTGGCCCGGCGCGACTTCGACGCCATCGACCCAGTTATGTACCAGCGTGACGGTTTGATCCAGCAGCGCCGACAGGCGTGTGGCAACTGGCGCGAGGGAGTCGGATGCATTGAATTCGCCTTCGACCGGACGACCGAGATGCGACGTGACCATGACCGCCGCGCCGGCGTCGAGCGCCTGACGAATGGCCGGCACCGAGGCGCGGATACGCGTGTCTTCGGTAATATTGCCCTTGTCGTCTTGTGGCACGTTGAGGTCCGCGCGAATGAAGACGCGCTTGCCGCGCAATTGGTTGGCTGCGATCAGGTCGCTAAGTCGGTTGAATTGCATAGTCGAATATCCCGAAACCCTTATTGAAAGAGGCGACATCTTACCCCAGCACCCGAGCAATCCTGCCGCTTTTACAACGGATCACAGAACCAGCCGCAGTACCGTGTACAACACCATGCCGATAACGATGGTGCCCAGTAAATGTTTGGTGACCATGAAAAACGCCACCGCACCGAGTCCGGCGAGCAGACGCGGATTGGTCCAGTGCAGATCCAGCGTGCCACCGACCAACACCAGATCGGGCGCAACAATGGCCGCCATCGCGGCAGCCGGCGCATAGCGCAGCGCGTGCTGGACTTTTTCCGGCAACTTGACCCTGTCACCCAGCAGGAAAAAAGAACAGCGGGTCAGTATTGTGGCCAGCGTCAGCAGGCCGATCGTGATCCAGATTTCAGTCGTCGTCATCATGGTGTTTTGCGCGGCAGGTGCCGCTCCATCAGGTAATCAATGCACATCGCCACCACCATCCCGGCGACCACCGCCGCCAGCAAGCCCAGCCGGTAAGGAAACTGCGCGGCCGCAATCGCCACCACGCCTGCCACCAGCACGCCGCCCAGCGCGGCCAGATTGATCGTCAGCGGAATCATCACCGCCAGCAGCGCCAGCGTGCCGGCGAAGCCAATGCCCCAGCTTTCCGGGATCTGGCTGGCCAGCAAGATGCCCGCCACCGCGCCGCTCTGCCACGCGCACCAGTTCGGATAACAGATACCGGTGAAGTAGCCGACTTTGCCAGCCGGCTGATGCAGCGTTTCCGACGGAAAGCGGCGCGGAAAAAATCCCATTGTGATGTCCGCATTGAAATAGCCATACCAGAGACGCTGGTTCCAGCGCAGATAGGCAAAATGCGGCCCGATCGCCGCGGCAAAAATCACGAAGCGCAAATTGACCACCAGCGCCGTCACGAACACCACCCATGCCGGCGCATCCGCGGCAATCAGCGGCAGTGCTGCCAACTGGGCCGATCCGGCAAACACGAAGAACGACATGCCCAGCGCCTGCCAGATCGTCAGGCCTGACTTGACCATCGCCATGCCCGACACCAGGCCCCACGCAAAAATACCCGGCATGGTGGCCGCACTAATTTTGAAGGCGGCGGAGAAAGCCCGTTTTTCAATAACGGCGGCGGACTGGTGACCGGAAGCGGTTTCGGAATTGATCATGGAGGGAATGAAGATGACTTTGGATCATTGATTTGAAGCACATAGTATAAGGGTCGCTTTCTTGCGGTCCGAATCCGCACCAGAATCCGCTAGAATCAGGGCTCCTTAGACTGATGAAGCTGACACCCGCCATGAGTGCACCAAAATCCCCCCTCGCCCCTGTCGAACTGGCTGCCAGCGATTTGCCGGCCCATTGCCCGAACGATGCGATGCCGTTCTGGTCTTCCCACCCGCGGGTGTTCCTCGACATGAGCCACGGCGAAGCGAAGTGTCCGTACTGCGGCACGGTCTACCGCATGAAAGCCGGCGAAACCGTTCACGCCCACTAATTCCACGGAGCTTGCCATGTCCAGCAAGAAGCAATTGTCCGGCAGTCCTGCCGATACCGAAGCAGCGTTTTACGATGCCCTCGGACGTGCCGACCTGGACGCCCTGATGGCACTCTGGGCCGACGATGAAGAAATCACCTGCATCCATCCGGGTGCACCGCGCCTGATCGGCCATGCCGCGATCCGCGCGTCGTGGCAAGCGGTGTTTGCCCACGGCGGCGTGCACATTCATCCGGTGCAACTGCATGTGATGCAAAACCTGATGGCCGCCACCCACAGCGTGCTCGAACAAATGCGCAGTGGCGACATCACGCAAGAGTTGCACATCCTGGCCACCAACGTCTACATCAAGACCCCGATGGGCTGGCGCATCGCCGTGCATCATGCGTCGATCGCACCTGGCAAGCCGCCGGTCGTCGTGCTTGATTCGACAACGCTGCATTGAAGCGCACCGCTCACTCAGGTACGTATCGCGCGCCGCGCTGGTTGCCCGGCGGCCACCTGCAAACCATATATCCGGCCAAGTGCATTGCCACTGCGGCAACGCCGCTGCGGCGTGAACGCTGGACTGCGCCCGATGGCGATTTCGTCGATATCGATTTCGTCGCAGGTCGTCCCGGCATGCCGTTCGTGGTGCTGTTTCACGGCCTCGAAGGGTCGTCAAACAGTCATTACAGCCGCGCACTGATGGCGCACCTGCAGAGCCTTGGCTGGTCCGGCGCCATCCCGCATTTTCGTGGCTGCTCGGGCGAGATGAATCTGGCCCCGCGCTTTTATCATTCCGGCGACGCAACCGAAATCGACTGGCTGCTGCGCCGCCTCAAGACCACGCCGGCGGCGACCAATGCCAGCGATTATTTTGCGGTCGGCGTCTCGCTGGGCGGCAACGCGCTCTTGCGCTGGCTGGGCGAATCGCAGTACAGCGCCGGCCTTGTCGATGCCGCCTGCGCGATCTCCGCACCGCTCGATCTGGCCGCTGGCGGCGCAGCACTGTCGACCGGCTTCAACCTGGTCTACACGCGCATGTTCCTGCAGACCCTCAAGCCCAAATGCCTGAAAAAACTGGCGCAGTTTCCCGGCCTGTTCGACCGCGACAAGCTGCTGGCGGCGCGCGACCTGTACGCGTTCGACAATATTGTCACCGCTCCGCTGCATGGCTATCGCGACACCAATGATTACTGGAACCGGGCCAGTGCGCGCCATGTACTGGGCGAGATCACGGTGCCGACGCTGGTACTCAATGCGCGCAATGACCCGTTCTTGCCGGCGCGCCATTTGCCGGCCAGCGCCGCTGTCGCCGTCACGCTCGAGTATCCGGACACCGGCGGCCATGTCGGTTTCGCCGATGGTTCGCCGCCGGGCCGGCTCGACTGGCTGCCGCGCCGCATCGTTGATTTTCTTCAGCACAGGAGTGCCGCACATGGATGACATCGTTCGCAAGGCCATGGCCAAATGGCCGGAAGTACCGCATTGCTATGGCTGGCTGGCGCTCGATGCGCGCGGCCACTGGCGCATGCGCGACGCCGACGCGCAGCAGCACAACCTGCCCGGTGACAAGATCGCCCATGTCGCGCTGCTGGCGTTCATCAACCGCAATTATCTGCATGATGCGGCGGGCCGCTGGCATTTTCAGAACGGGCCGCAACGGGTGTACGTCAATCTGGAAGCAACGCCTTACATCGCACGCACCGATCCGCAACAGGGGTTTGTGCTGCAGACCGGCACCGTGCTCGAACACATCGAGGCAGCCTGGCTGACCGACCAGGGTCAGCTGGTGCTGCAGAGCGGCGAGCAGGTCGCGCAGGTCGATGACCGCGACCTCGCGCTTTGCCTTGCCCAATTGCAGAGCAATGGTGCCGCCATCGATGACGATGCGCTGCTGGAATGGCTGGTGCATCCGGTGCCGCCGTCACTCCTGATCTTGCCTTATCGTGGGCAGCAGATCGTACTGGGCAGGCTAGCTGCCGATACCTTGCCGGCCTATTTTGGTTTCGAGCAGTATCCGCACGCGCCGGTCTAGGTTATCCTCGCCGGGCAGCTCGATACCTTACTTCAATCACTCAGCAACGATGGACTACTCATGACGACTGCCACCCGGACCCAATGCATCCAGAAGGTGCGGGACCTGCCTTCTCCGCCGTTGATCGTGATGGAATTGCTCAATATTGTCGACCAGGACAATCTGGATATCGCGGTCCTGGCGGGCAAGGTGTCGCAAGACATGGCGCTGACGGCGAAGACCTTGCGGCTGGCCAATTCTGCGTATTTCGCGACCTCGGTCAAGGTCACCACCATCCATCAGGCCATCACGCTACTGGGCTTCCAGAATGTCCGCACGCTCATTACCAAGGCAGCGCTGACCGGTTGCTTTCCAGAGCGCGTCTGCAAGGGTTTTGACCACACCGTGTTCTGGCGTCATTCGAGCGCGGCGGCGGAGGCGGCCGGAATTCTGGCGCGCCATGTCGGCATGCATCCGGACATCGCCATGACGGCGGCGCTGTTGCATGACATTGGCCGGCTGGTACTGGTCGGCTGCTTTCCTGACGAGTACGCGCGCGTACTGGCCCGTTACAACGACCCGGACCAATGCTGCACGCTCATCGATGCCGAGCGCGACATCCTCGACATCGACCACGCCGAAGCCGGCGAACTGCTGGCGATCAGCTGGAATTTTTCGGACACGATGCGCCTCGCCATTGCCGGCCACCATGAGCCGGACCGGCAAGGTGTCGGCTTCCTGGCTGCGCTGGTCCACATTGCCAACGCCATCGTGAACCAGCTGACGTCGACCGAGGAAGGCCACGAACTGGCACCGTCGGTCTCGCGGACGGCATGGCAAGCGTTAAATCTGGACGACGAGTCGTATGCCCGTATCTGCCAGGAGACGCAGGTTGCCATTGGCCGGCTGCGCTAAGCGCGACCAGCGTTGCGGCGTGGGGTTGGTGGTAGACTGGCAAACACTTTTTGCGGAGCCGCCATGCGTTTTTTTCGCCCCCTGATCTTGCTGGTACTGACGCTGACGACCCTGTCCGCGCTGGCGTTCGACCGTCCGTTTCCGGGCAATGTCCGCCGCGCCAGCCTGGTCATCACCGACTATCCGCAAGTACAGATTGACGGCAAAGCGTCCCGGCTCACCAACGGGGCGCGCATCTGGAGCACGGACAACCTGACCGTGATCCCGAACGCACTGGGCAGCAGCGCGCACATCGTCAACTACACCACCGACATCGAAGGCGCGATCGACCGGGTCTGGCTGCTCAGCCCTGCTGAAGCCGCCGTCCGGCTTCCCGCCAAACCCACCTTATCAAGCCAGAATCAATAATGCAGAAAAAAGTATTCATCAAGACCTTCGGCTGCCAGATGAACGAGTACGACTCGGACAAGATGGCCGATGTACTCAATGCCACCCACGGCATGATCAAGACTGACACGCCCGAAGATGCCGACGTGATCTTGCTCAACACCTGTTCGGTGCGCGAAAAAGCCCAGGAAAAAGTCTTCTCCGACCTCGGCCGCATCCGCGAACTGAAGCTGCTCAAGCCGGACCTGGTGATCGGCGTCGGCGGCTGTGTCGCGTCGCAGGAGGGCGCGGCGATCATCAAACGCGCACCGTATGTCGATGTCGTGTTCGGCCCGCAAACGCTGCACCGGTTGCCTGCGCTGATTGATCAGCGCCGCGCATCCGGCCAGGCGCAGGTCGATATCAGCTTCCCCGAAATCGAAAAGTTTGACCACCTGCCACCGGCGCGGGTTGATGGCGTGACCGCCTTCGTGTCGATCATGGAAGGCTGCAGCAAATACTGCAGCTATTGCGTGGTGCCGTACACCCGTGGCGAAGAAGTCTCGCGCCGCTTCGATGACGTGCTGGTCGAAGTGGCCGGACTGGCAGCCCAAGGCATCAAGGAAATCACGCTGCTGGGCCAGAACGTCAATGCATTTCGTGGCGTGATGGCCGATGGCGAGATCGCCGACTTTGCGCTGCTCATCGAATTCATCGCCGAGATCGACGGCATCGAACGCATCCGCTTCGTCACCAGTCATCCGAAAGAATTCAGCCAGCGCCTCATCGATGCGTATGCCAAAGTGCCGAAGCTGGTCGACCATCTGTACCTGCCGGCACAGCACGGCTCGGACCGCGTACTGATGGCCATGAAGCGCGGCTACACCGCCCTCGAATACAAGTCGATCATCCGGCGTCTGCGCGCGGTGCGGCCGAACATCGCGATCTCGTCGGACTTCATCGTCGGCTTCCCCGGCGAGACCGATGCCGACTTCGAAGCGATGATGAAACTGATTGACGACATCGGTTACGACAACAGCTTCAGCTTCATCTTTAGCCCGCGTCCCGGCACACCGGCCGCCACACTCGAAGACGACACGCCGCACGCCGTCAAGCTGGCCCGATTGCAGCGACTGCAAGCGGTGATCGATGCCAACACCCGGCGCTACAGCGAAGCGATGGTCGGCCAGGTGGTGCGCGTGCTGGTCGAAGGTCCGTCGAAAAAAGACGCCGGCGATTTGCAGGGTCGCGCCGAGAACAACCGCGTGGTCAATTTTGCCGCCGGCCCCGACGGTGCCAGCCTGATCGGCCAGCTGCTCGACCTGACGATCACGCACAGCTTCGGCTACTCGCTGCGCGGCGAACTAACTGTCGCTACCGACGCACACATCGCTTCCCCATTGCAGACCTCTCACCAAAGAACCGCTTGAAAACTCGCTCCCCCGAAGAACCGCTTTACTTCATCCCCGAGCCGCTCGACAACAAGCGACTGGCCCATCTGTGCGGCCCGATGGATGAAAACCTGCGCCAGATTTCCTCCGCGCTCGACGTCACCATCTTCCGTCGCGGCGAACGCTTCATCGTCGGCGGCCGCAATGCCGAACGGGCGACTGCCTTGCTGGCGCAGTTTTATGCGATTGCCGACAAGGTGGTCTCGATCGAGGATGTCCAGCTCGCGATCGTCGAACAGCGCGCCGGCATGGCGTTCGCCGAAGTCCCGGCAGCAACGCTGAAGCCGCTGCGTGGTACCGCCAAGAAAAGAGCGCTGGAACTCGTCGAGGTCGATGCCGACACCGCCCCTGCGGACGGTCCGACCCTGAAAACCCGTCGCACTGACTTGCGTGGCCGCACGCCAAACCAGCTGGCCTACCTGAAGGCCATTCTTGACCATGACATTACCTTCGGCGTCGGTCCGGCCGGCACCGGCAAAACCTACCTCGCGGTAGCCTGCGCGGTCGATGCGCTCGAACGCGACGTAGTCAAGCGCATCGTGCTGACCCGCCCGGCCGTCGAAGCCGGCGAACGGCTCGGCTTTCTGCCGGGCGACCTGGCCCAGAAAGTCGATCCCTACCTGCGCCCGCTGTACGACGCGCTCTACGATTTGCTCGGCCATGACCGCACCCAGAAGATGTTCGAGAAACAGGCGATCGAAATCGCGCCGCTGGCCTACATGCGTGGTCGCACGCTCAACCATGCCTTCGTGATCCTGGATGAAGCGCAGAACACGACGCCGGAACAAATGAAGATGTTCCTGACCCGGATCGGTTTCGGCAGCAAGGCGGTGGTGACCGGCGACATTACGCAGATCGATTTGCAGAGTACGCAAAAAAGCGGACTGGTCGACGCCATCGACGTCCTCGACAACATCCGTGGCATCGCCTTCACGCGTTTCAACAGTGCCGACGTCGTGCGTCATCCGCTGGTGGCGCGCATCGTCGATGCCTATCAGGCCGCCAGTGCGCCGACCGTAAAAAAACCAGCGAGCCGTCTTGTCCCAAAAAAATAAACTCGCGTTATCGGTCCAGTACCCGGACCCTCGCCTGGCCACCATCGTGACCCGGCCGCTAGTAAGGCGCTGGGTGCAGGCAGCACTGTTCGCGCCGGCCGAACTGACGGTACGCTTCGTCGACAGCGAAGAAGGCCGTAGCCTCAACCGCGATTACCGCAGCAAGGATTACGCGACCAACGTGCTGACCTTTGCCTACAACGACAGTGAAGACGATGACGACGGCATCACCCGCGCCGACCTGATCCTGTGCACCGACGTGCTGCAATCCGAAGCGCTGGCGCAGGACAAACCGCTACTCGCCCATGCTGCCCATCTGGTGGTACATGGCGTGATGCATGCGCAAGGCTATGACCACGAAACCGACGTCGAGGCGGACGAGATGGAAGCGCTGGAAATTGAAGTGCTGGCGAAGCTGGGGTTTGGCAATCCGTATCTGGAGTAGCGTAGCGACGGCTTTCGTAGGGTGGGCACAGCCGTATCGTGCCCACGCGCGCGTCCCACCGTGGCCGTCAATACAATGCATTGCGGTCCATTCGCGTGGGCACGATGACCCCGTGCCCACCCTACGAGGGTGGACCAACCGCCGCTGCTTTCACGCCGCCATCGCCCGCCGCAATTGCTCGACCAGCTCGATCAATCGCGGCCGCACTTCCTGCACCAGAAAATCCGCCGATAAAGTGAACGCCGGACCACCGCAATTGATGCTGACCGGCGTGCTGCCATCGGGCGGGCGAAACGCGATCGCAATCGCATTGACACCCGGTTGCCAGTCTCCGATCGACATGCAGCAACCAAACTCCCGGTATTCGTCGAGCGCACGTTGCACGCTCTGCTGCAACGCCGGCCACCCGTCCTCGTCGAGTTCGCGCGCCCGCGCCAGCAATTCGTTGCGCTCACCCTGCGGCGCGACCGCCAGATAGGCCCGTCCCATCGCCGTACTGGCCAGCGGAATTCGCGAGCCGACATCGAGACTCAGCGTCAACGCCGCCTGACTGCGACAATTCTCGACATAAATCATGCTGAGCCGGTCACGCATCCCCAGCGACACCATCGAATGCGAAAAATCTGCCAGCTGCTGCATCGCCGGCCGGGCCAACTGGCGCACATCGAGCCGGCTGAGCATCGCGCTGCCGAGCGACAGCGTGGCAGTACCGAGACGATACTTGCCGGACTCATCGTCGAATTGCAAGTAGCCTAATTTGGTCAGCGTGTAAGTCAGGCGCGACACGGTCGACTTCGGCAGCTTGCTGCGCTCGGCCAGTTCCTGATTGCCCAGCATCTTGTCACCGGAACGAAAGCATGCCAGCAACTCCAGTCCGCGCGCCAGCGCCGTCACGAAGTGGCGGTCTTCCTTGACCACGACGGGCTTGCGAATCAACTTATTCATCGCTGGCGCTGGCCAGTTTGTGCAACTCGCGCTTGAGAATCTTGCCGCTGGCCGCCGCCGGCAGACTGGCCAGCGCGATGATCTCGGCCGGCATTTTGTACGGTGACAGATTGGCCCGCAGGTAGTCATGCAAATGGGCGCGGTCCAGCATCATGTCCGGTCGCACTTCGATGAAAGCCAGTACTTCTTCATTGTCGGCACTGCTGCGCCCGATCACTGCCGACTGCACGATGCCCGGATACGCATTGAGGACCTGCTCGACTTCGACGGGATAGACATTGAAGCCCGAACGGATGATCAGTTCCTTGCTGCGACCGACGATGGTGACCGCGCCGTCAGCATCGATGCGGGCCAGGTCGCCGGTATGCAGCCAGCCGTCGGCGGTCAGCGCATCAGCGCTGGCTTCCGGTGCGCGGTAATAGCCGGCCATCACGTTGGGGCCGCGCACCTGCAATTCGCCGATGCCATCGACGTCCTGGATCAGCGTGTCGAGACGGATCTCGATGCCCTCGATGGCCGGTCCGACCGAGCAGTCACTGCGCGGGACATCCATGCGGGTCTGGCAGATCGAGGGCGCGGCTTCGGTCATGCCGTATCCGTTGTGCAGCGGGATGCCAAAACACGCTTCGAAATCGGCTTTCAGCGACGCCGACAGCGGCGCTCCGCCCGACTGCGCGACGCGCAACGCCGGTGCCGGCAAGCGCGCCCCGGTTGACAGCAACTTGGCATACATCGCCGGCACGCCATGCAGCACGGTCACGCCGTCGTGCTGCAACGCCTGCGCCATCGCCAGCGGATCAAAACGCGGCACCAGTCGCAATGCCGCCCCGCTGGCCAGCGCCGCCACCAGCAGCGCCGACAGGCCATACACGTGCGACAACGGCAGCACGCCATAGATCACATCGTCCGGCGCGAGGGCCCGGATCTTGCGGCTGTTGGCACCGATGAATAACAGGTTCGCATGCGTGAGCATCACCGCTTTCGGCGCGCCGGTCGTACCGGACGTGTAGACCAGCGCCGCCACGTCAGGTGCGGCTGGTTCGGCGATGACGTCGGACTGCAGTGGTCCCAGCATCACCGCGCCGATGCCCTCCCAGTGCAGCAGTTGCGCGCCATGCGCCTCACCGTGGCGCGCGGCCTCGTCCGAACCCGCACTGAAGTACAAGGTCCGGCGTGCGCCGGAATGCAGCAGGAAGTTATCGATTTCGCGCACGGACAGGCGTGCATTGACACTGGCCGACCAGGCCCGCAGACGACTCGTCGCCAGAATGGTCAGCGCCAGCGCCACCGAGTTTTCGGCCACCAGCAGGACGCGGTCACCGGGCCGCACGCCGGCCTCACGCAATTGCCGCGCTACTGAGTCGACACGCTCGCCGAGTTCGCCATAGGTGACACTGTCATGGCTGTCCTGCAACGCAATACGGGTGGCATGGGTGCGGGTATAGGACTGGAATACCTGATCGATACGTGACATGACTGAGCTCCACCGGATAGAGCCGTTATTCTGCACTGCGGAATCATGATTGACAAGTATGCATCCGTGCATTGTTATGTTGACATAGCTGCTCGTGCTCAATAGAGTAGAAGAACTCAAAAAACATATTCTGCATTGCAGAACACCGGAGATCAGCATGCCTCAGTCAACCCCTTCCGTTTCGACGCCTGCACCGCTGATCGGCATCATCGGCTGCGGCGTGATGGGACGCGGCATTGCGCAGATCGCCGTGTTGTCCGGCGCGACCGTTTTTCTGGCTGACGCGAATGCCGGCGCAGCGGGCGCAGCAAGTCGTACGTTGATCGCCACCTTTGCCACGCTGGTCGGCAAAGGCAAGCTGCAGGACGATGATGCCAGCGATGCGCTGGCCCGTCTGCATGTGTGCAGCGAACTGGCTGACCTGGCCGATTGCGACGTGATTATCGAAGCGATCATCGAAGACCTGGCCGCCAAAAAGACCCTGTTCGCGACGCTGGAAACGCTGGTGCGTCCCGACGCGATCCTGGCCTCGAATACCTCGTCACTGTCGGTCACGGCAATCGCCGCCGGTCTGCAGCACCCGCAACGCGTGGCTGGTTTTCACTTCTTCAATCCGGTACCGCTGATGAAGATCGTCGAGGTCATCGGCGGCATCCTGACCGCCGAAACCGTCGTCGCACAGTTGCTGGCACTGGGCCGGCATTGGGGACACGCGGCCGTGCGCGCCAAGGATACGCCGGGCTTCATCGTCAATCATGCCGGGCGCGGTTTCGGCACCGAGGGCTTGCGCATCCTGTCCGAAGGCGTGACGTCGGTGGCGACGCTGGACCGCATCTTGCGCGACACCGCCGGCTTCAAGCTCGGCCCATGCGAGCTGATGGACATGACCGGACTCGATGTGTCGCACCCGGTGATGGAATCGATCTATCGCCAGTATTACGACGAGCCGCGCTTCCGGCCGCAAGGCCTGACCCGGCAAATGCTGACGGCCGGACTGCTGGGCAAAAAGACCGGGCGCGGCTTCTATGCCTACGATGAGAACGGCAAGAAGGTCCTGCCTGCCGAAGCCACCGTCACGCAAACCGAGCCGGGATCGGTCTGGCTGAGCCGGGCCGAACCGGCGCTGGCGGAACGCCTGCTGGCGGCCGGCTACGTCGTCGAATCCGGCGCGATGCCATCGGCGCAGGCGCTGTGCATCGTCACGCCACTGGGTCAGGATTGCACTGACTGCGTGGTCCAGCAGGGTCTGGATGCGCGCCGCACGGTCGCCATTGATGCGCTGTTCGATAGTCCGACCCATCATGTATTGATGACCAATCCGGCCACCGATCCGGCCTATCTGGCACAGGCGTGCGGGCTGTTCGGTCGCGACGGCGCGCGCATCAGCGTGCTGCACGACAGCACCGGACTGGTGGCGCAGCGGGTGCTGGCCCACATCATCAACATCGCCTGCGACATCGCCCAGCAAGGCATCGCGCTGCCGGCCGATATCGACCGCGGCGTCGTACTGGGCCTGGGTTATCCGCAAGGACCGCTGGCCTGGGGCGATCAGCTGGGTGCGGCCACCGTACTGCGCATCCTGCACAATATCGAACGTCTCAGCGGTGATGCACGCTACCGGCCCAGCCCGTGGCTGCAGCGTCGCGCCGCACTCGGCTTGTCGCTGTTGCACGCCTCAGCCTGAATCCGATCACACTAAGCATCATTTACTTTTTCCGAGGACCGCCATGAAAAAATCCGCTCCGTTCCACTGGGATGACCCGCTGCTGCTGGACCAGCAACTGACTGACGAAGAACGCATGGTGCGCGATGCCGCGCAGGCGTATTGCCAGGACAAGCTGCAACCGCGCATCCTCGAAGCCTTTCGCCACGAAAAAACGGACGCGTCGATTTTTCGCGAAATGGGCGAACTCGGCCTGCTCGGTCCGACCATCCCGGAAGAGTACGGCGGCCCCGGCCTGAACTATGTCTGCTACGGCTTGATCTCGCGCGAAGTCGAGCGGGTCGATTCCGGTTACCGCTCGATGATGAGCGTGCAGTCGTCGCTGGTGATGACGCCGATTTTCGAATTCGGCACCGAAGACCAGCGCCAGCGCTTCCTGCCAAAACTGGCGACCGGCGAATTCATCGGTTGCTTCGGCCTGACCGAACCCGACCACGGTTCGGACCCCGGCTCGATGGTGACACGCGCGCGCAAGGTCGCCGGCGGTTATGCCCTCACCGGCAGCAAGATGTGGATCTCGAATTCACCGATCGCCGACGTGTTCGTGATCTGGGCCAAGGATGATGAAGGCGCGATCCGTGGCTTCCTCCTCGAAAAAGGCATGGCCGGCTTGTCGGCTCCGGCGATCCACGGCAAGTTCGGTTTGCGCGCGTCGGTCACCGGCGAAATCGTCATGGACAACGTGTTCTGCCCGGAAGAGAACGCCTTCCCGGACGTGCGCGGCCTGAAGGGTCCGTTCACTTGCCTGAATGCGGCACGCTATGGCATTTCGTGGGGCGCACTGGGTGCCGCCGAATCCTGCTGGCATATCGCGCGCCAGTATGTACTGGACCGCAAGCAGTTCGGCAAGCCGCTGGCAGCCAACCAGCTGATCCAGAAAAAACTCGCCGACATGCAGACCGAGATCACGATGGCGCTGCAAGGCGTACTGCGCCTCGGCCGCATGAAGGACGAAGGCACGGCATCGGTCGAAATCACCTCGATGATGAAGCGCAATTCATGCGGCAAGTCGCTCGATATCGCCCGTATGGCGCGCGACATGCTGGGCGGGAATGGCATCTCCGACGAATACGGCGTGATCCGTCACATGGTCAATCTGGAAGTGGTCAACACCTACGAAGGCACCCATGACATCCATGCGCTGATCCTCGGCCGTGCGATGACCGGCATCCAGGCGTTTAGCAGCTAATCTTTTTTCGAGACCCGCATGGATCTGAATTTCAGCAACGACGAGCAGGCATTCCGGCAACTTGTACGCAATTTCATTGCACACAATCTTCCGGAGGACATCCGCAACAAGGTCACCCGTGGCCTGAGCCTGGGCCGCGACGATTACCTGCGCTGGCAGCACATCCTGCATGCCGAGGGCTGGGGTGCGCCATCGTGGCCGGCCGAGTTCGGCGGGCCGGGCTGGAGCGCCACGCAGCAGTATATTTTTGACGAAGAATCGGCTGCGGGCGGCGCTCCGCGCGCGGTACCGTTCGGCCTGAAAATGGTCGCCCCGGTACTGATGCAATTCGGCTCGCCGGAGCAGCAGCAACGTCATCTGCCAAAAATTCTGGCCGGTGAGGAATGGTGGTGTCAGGGCTACTCGGAACCCGGTGCAGGCTCCGATCTGGCGTCGGTGAAGACCCGTGCGGTGCGTGAGGTGAATAGTGACGGCGACGCCTATATCGTCAACGGCCAGAAGACCTGGACCACGCTGGGCCAGTATGCCGAGTGGATTTTTTGCCTGGTGCGAACCGATCCTGACGTCAAGCCGCAGCGCGGGATTTCCTTCCTGCTGATCGATATGGCGTCACCCGGCATCACGGTGCGTCCCATCATCACGATGGATGGCGCGCACGAGGTCAATGAAGTCTGGTTCGACGATGTGCGCGTACCGGTTGCCAATCTGGTCGGCACGGAAAATCAGGGCTGGACCTACGCCAAATTCCTGCTCGGTCACGAACGTACCAACATCGCCGGCATCGGCATCGGCAAGCGTGAACTGGCCCGGCTGAAGCGCGTCGCGGCACAGCAAGTCAAGCACGGCAAACCGCTGTTGCAAGACCCGTTGTTCGCGGCCCGCATCGCACAAATCGAGATCGACCTGATCGCGCTGGAGATCACCAACCTGCGCGTGCTGGCCGCCGAAGCCGAACGCCGCACGCCGGGCCCCGAAGCCTCGATCCTGAAAATCAAGGGCACTGAAATCCAGCAGGCGATCACCGAATTGCTGGTGCAGGCGGTCGGTCCGTATGCGTTGCCGCTGCGGCGCGATGCGATGGCCGATGGCTACACCGGCGCACAGGTCGGGCCTGATGACGCGACCGCGCTGGCAGCCGGTTACCTGAACATGCGCAAGCTGTCGATTTATGGCGGCTCGAACGAAATCCAAAAAAACATCATTGCGCAAATGATCCTGGGACTCTGACATGGACTTCACTTTTACCGACGAGCAGAACATGCTGCTCGATACCACCCGGCGTTATCTCGGCAAGGACTATGACTTTGCCAAGCGCCAGCAGATCCAAAACGGCCACAGCGCCACGGTCTGGCAAGGCTTCGCCGACCTCGGCTTGCTGGCGCTGCAGGTGCCGCAAGCCGATGACGGGCTTGGCGGCACGCCGGTCGATACGCTGCAGGTGATGACGGCGATGGGCGAGGCACTGGTGCTGGAACCCTATCTGGCCAGTGCGGTGATGGCGACCACGCTGATCGCGCAACTGGGTAATGCGCAGCAGCGTGCCGCACTGCTGCCGGCGCTGCAGGACGGCACGCTCATCGCCGTGCCTGCGCATGACGAGGCCGGCAGTCGCTTCGACTGGCGGCAGATTGCCACGCGCGCCACGCCGACTGCGGATGGCTTTGTCCTGCAGGGCGAGAAGTGTCTTGTTGCTCATGCCGGCTCGGCGCATTTGCTGCTGATCAGTGCGCTGATGCCCGACGATCGCTTCGCCGTGTTCGGTATTCCACGCACAACACCTGGCGTGCGACTGGTGTCGTACAAGACCGTCGATGGTGTGCCGGCGAGTGAAGTCTTCCTTGATCAGGTTTCCGTGACTGCCGACGCCCTCTTCGACAATGCCGAATCCGCACTGGCCGACATGCGTGATCGCGCCCTTGCTGCGGTCTGCGCCGAAGCGGTTGGCATCCTCGACAAGCTGCTCGCGGCCACGGTGCAGTATGCCCGCGACCGGCAGCAATTCGGTGTCCCGATCGGTAAATTCCAGGCCTTGCAGCATCGGATGGCAGACATGGTGCTGCATTGCGAACAGGCCCGCTCGATGAGTTTTCTGGCCGCAGTGCGCTGCACCGATGTCGATGCCGCGCAACGCCTGGCAGCGCTGTCGGCCGCCAAAGTGGTGATCGGTCAGGCTTGCCGGTTTGTCGGGCAGCAGGCAGTGCAATTGCACGGCGGGATGGGTGTGACGGACGAACTGATCGTCAGTCATTACTTCAAGCGGCTGATGGCCATCGAGCTGCAGTTCGGGAGTACCGACCAGCATCTGGAAGCGTTTGCGGCGCAGCTGAAAGTAGCCTGACCTCGCCGTTCACGCTGTCATTGCGTTGCGAGCAATCAGGTTGCGTACAACCTTCATCGACACCAGCAAACACGGTACTTCTTCGTTCCGGATGACCGGAAACCACATTTCGCATCTGCCTGGCGCGACCATCTGACGGCGCGCCAGCTCGATCTTGCCGTTGATCCACCAGCGCAGCATTCCTTTCCCCCACAAGGAGTGACGCCATGACAGAAGCCACCCCGATCCCGTCCGAATCGCACTACGGCGGCTTTTTATCCACGCTGAAATCCCGCATCCACTCGGCCCAGTTCAAGGCGCTACGCGCTGTCAACAAGGAGTTGATCGCGCTGTATTGGGA
>CANFED010000037.1 GCA_947445995.1 Oxalobacteraceae bacterium
CATTGGAAACCAACACGACGGGATCGAGAAATTCTGCGTTCGGCAATGCGGCATTAAAAAACAATTCCACCGGCAATGACAATGTTAGCGTCGGCTCAGATGCGCTTACCCAGAACACCACGGGGAGTTACAACACGGCGGTCGGCGGCTCTTCACTGAAAAACAATCTCACAGGACAATTCAACGTTGCTACCGGCACCAGCGCATTGGAGTCCAACACGACGGGATCGAGAAATGCTGCTTTTGGCATTTCTGCATTAAAAACAAATTCCACCGGCAGTGATAATGTTGGCGTCGGCTCAGATGCACTTTCTCAAAATACCATTGGAAATTACAACATCGGAGTCGGCAGCTATTCACTGAAAAACAATGTCACAGGCGGATTCAACGTTGCTACCGGCACCAGCGCTTTGGAGTCCAACACGACGGGATCATCAAATGCTGCTTTCGGCAATTCTGCATTAAAAAACAATTCCACCGGCAGTAACAACCTCGCCAGCGGCTATCAGGCCGGATATTCGATATCCAACTCCATTAGCGGCAGCAACTCCACTTTCATCGGCAGCAACGCCACCGTTGCAGACACGGCCAATATGGCGTCTTCCGGGCGAATTACCTTGCTAGGTGCCGACGCCAGTGCTTCGGGTCTTGGCGCAACGACCGCAAACGCGTACATGACTGCGATCGGTTCGGGGGCCCAGGTCACGACTGCCAACACAATCGTACTTGGTCGCTCCGCAGCGCAAGACAGTGTTGTTATCGGTCAATCCGGCAATGGCAGCACTTTGCTGTACGTTAATGGCAGCGCAGGCGGCACGTCAGGTTGGCAAAACCTTTCGGACCGACGCTTCAAAATGAACATCACGCCGGTCATCAATGCCATCAATACCATCAAGAGCCTGGAGGGCGTGCACTACGATTTCAATCGTGCCGCTTTTCCGGACAAGAACTTCGAGACCGGTCGGCAGATTGGATTCATTGCGCAACAGATCGAGCCCTTCGTGCCCGAGGTGGTTCGCACCGACGCGCTGGGATACAAGGGTATCCAGTACGCCCAACTGGTGCCACTGCTGGCTGAAGGCATCAAGGAACAGCAACTGGTGCTGCAGCACCTGATCAAGAAAGACCCGGCTACGCTGCTGATCGATATCAAAACCTTTCAGGCCAACGACGCAGTGTTCGAGAACATCCGATCGACCAGCATCAAGACCGCCAACCTCGACGCCGACACGGCCCGCATCAAGAAACTCGAAGCCGAACGCATCGATGCCAAATACCTGCGCTCGGACGTGATGAAGAGCGGCGAGACCGAGGTCTTCGTCAGCCTGGGCACGTTCCAGCCGATCTTCATCCCGCTGGCTGATGCGCAATACATTGTCAATGTCACGGCCGAGGATGGCAGCAGCGCCTTTGCGTCGGTGGCTTTCATGGCGGGCAAGATCACCGTGACGCCGATCAGCGGCAAGGGAGTGGACGTGATGGCGATGGGTTCTCAGGTCGGACTGGTTGCGGCGAGCAAGAAGGTCAAGGCGACCTGGATTCGGATGAGTTGATACCGCTGACTTGAGGTAGCGCAGTCGGCGTGGTTGGCTTGATTAGCAGGTTTGTCGGCAGGTTCGTTACAAGGAAAATCATGAAATTTCAATCACGTCATTGCGTCATGCGGATTACCACTCGCCCCGTCGCGCTGGCACTGGCCTTGCTCGTGGTACTGAATGGTTGCGCCAGTTTTCCGCGCCCGCTGGCACACCCGAAAGACGCTGTCCTCCATGCACCGGACAGCCGCACCGTCGATGATGCCGGCACCGATGCCAGCCTCGATATCGATGCCGCATTTGGTAGCGACGACATGTTCTTGCTCAAGCCGGTCGTCGACAGCGCCCGTTTACCAAACATGGTGTTACGCGATGTCAGCGTGACCGAATCCGGGGTCTATGACGCGCTGCGCCTGGTGCTCAAAGATACCGGCATTGCCCTCAACATCGAAGGCGGCAGCAAAGGCAGCGAGCGCTTCGGGCCGGTCTCGGCCTTCGATGTGAAGGGCACACTGGCAGAAGTGCTCGACAATCTGTCGGAATCGATCGGCTTCTTTTATCAGTTCAGGAAGAACACGCTGTTCATCCAGCCCGATCAGCAATTCGTCGTCGAACTGCCGCCAGCGCTGTCAGAAGACAATGCCGCCGGCCTGACCAACACCCTACAGTTTCTCGGCGCAAAAGATCCCTACATTGACCGGCTCAATCGCTCGCTGGTGTTTCGCACCAACCGGCCGTCACTGGCCAAGATCGAGAGCTACCTGCAAAAAATTCGCGAGACCCGCTCGCTGATCATCTACGACGTCAACATCTTTCAGGTCGACTTGAAGGACAACTCGGACACCGGCATCCAGTGGAACAAGCTGGCCTGGGCCGGCACGCCGGGACTGGCGGCCAATCCGGTGACGACGACTGGTGCGGCAACGACGGCCAATCCAGTCGCGGCCGCAACTGGTGCCACGACGGCGTCAACTGCCATCCAGAACATCGGCAATGCCGTCAGTGGCGGTATTGCCGGACTGGGACTGGGACTGGTGCTGTCGTCGTCGCGTTTTTCGGTTGACATGCTGATCAATTTTCTGCAGACCCAGGGCAATGTCAAAGCCATTTCGCGGCCACGGCTGGCGGTGATTTCCGGCACCAAGGGCACGCTGCGCGTCGGTCAATCGACAACCTATGTCTCGAAGGTCGGCACCAATTTTTCAACCTCGGTCAATCAGGTCACGACCGAAACGCGCGACCTCAAGACCGGTCTTGATCTGGCACTGTTCGGTGACTTCAGCGACAACACCGTCTACACCCGCATTGGCCTGTCGATCTCGGAGATCGTGAGCCTCAACAAGTTCACCGCGCTCGGTACTGACCTGACCTTGCCCACCACGGCTGACCGTGAAATCAATACGGTGATCCGGGCCCGTCCCGGCGACATGATCCTGCTCGGCGGAATCACCATCAACCGCGATGCCAGCGATATTCGGCGCGGCATCTCGCAAAACGGCAGCAGCGATACGGTGACCCGCTCCGAGCTAGTGCTGGCACTGAAATCGAAGGTGGTGTATTTCCGCGGCAAGGACTCTGGCCAGGCAATGCCAAAGATGCCGACGCTGGTGCCGCTGCTACCCGTCAGCGGCAACGGCGAGTCGGCAAACCAGATCGATACGGCAGCGCGATCCGGGGTATCCGGATTGCGCCTGACCCATGTGTTACCCGTCAACTAGGGCGTACCGGCACTGGCCAGAAAATAACGGTCTGATCGCATGAGCGGTGCAATGCCTGGTCAGCGCCAGTCAACCGTACCGAAACCATCCTTGGCCAGCAGCGTGTAATACAGACCAACCGTGGCGCGGCTCTGGGTCTGGTTACTCAAACCCGGAAAGGCCGCATCGCGGTGCGACCACAAATACTTGAGCGCGACCGCATGTTGCTGGTGAACGCGCCAGATCACCGACGCGTCGGCGCGGATGATGTTTTCATGGCCACCGCGACTGGCAGCGGCCACATTGCTGACAAAATATTCACGAGCGTTAAACGACACGGCGGCAGCGTCCGCCAGAATCAAGCGCAGCGATACCAGCGCTTGCGGTGCAACGCCATAGTTGTAGTCGCGCTCGCCGGCTGTGCGCACGCTGCCGGCAGCCGCGTAGCCGATACCGGCAGTGGCAGTACCTTGCAGCGCCACCATGTTGGACAGCCACCATTGCCCGGTCGAACCCAGCGACAACGCCGTGCTGGATACCCGGAATAATTGCGGTGCGATGTAATCGTAGCTACCGTACAGGCCCCAGATACCCCGGTAGTCCTTGCCCAGTTCGACCTTCTGGCCAATCAGCAAGCCGCGGTTATGGATACTTTCGACTCCGCTGCCACTCGACGCGGTGGCCTCAAGATTGAAATAATCAAATGGCCTGTCATAGCGATAGCCGTTCTTGCCCGGCAATCCGTAGTCGATCGCAAAATTGGCGACGACTTCGGTGCGTTTGTCCTGCACCGAGGGGCCCAGCACGGCCTGGGTGGCATTACTGGCACCGACCTGCAAGCGGCCGTAATAGGCCGGATTGTTGCTGGCAAAAATCGCATCGAAGCGGTTGCCGAAGGCCAGCCGGTTAAATCCGGTCGGCGGCGAAATCGCCGCGGCTGCCACTTCGCGCAGGTTCGATGGCAATCCGCTGCCGTTCTCCAGCACCAGGCTCGACAAGCGGAACAGCGACTCGCCGAGGAAGCTGCCGGCAATACCGCTGGCAATCTGGTCGTTGCGTGATGGCCGGGTCGCTTCGCCGAAAATTTCCCAGAAGGCGCTGCCGGCAAAGGTATAGCCGAGTGATTCCCAGTAATTCATACCGGTCGAACGGGCAAAGCCGTGGTACATCGCGCCCTGGTAAGGATGCAAAATCTGATTGGTATTGTACGGATCGTTATCGATGACCCAGCTGCTGCGGATATTGCGCTTGATGGTCGGGACGGTGACGTTGTAGTCGGTGGTGCTTTTGTCGAAAGTATGGTTCAGGCGATTCAGGATGATGTCGAAACCGATGATTTCCAGTGCCGGCAACACGTAGTCCTTTGAGGGTGCCGTGGCGACGACCGGTCCGCCGAGATCGGGCAGCTCGGAGCGCGGCACATCAGAACGCCCCATCGCGCCCTGCCCGCTGGGGCGATCAATAAATTGTGCATTGGCACCGGACAGGCTCGCCAACGTAAGAGTCAGGGCTGCGCTACCGTGCCGGATAAGCCGGTCAGTGGAAAATGGAGAGGTCGTCATGTGTGCTTACCAAGGAGAACGCCGGCGCACGAAGCACGCCTGGCGGCTCATGATCACGCAAGTACACCGGACGCTATGCGAGCCAGCACGCATAGCCGTTGAATCATCACATGAAGTTACTTAATAACAACAGCATTGTCGCTGTAATCGATACGCGCAGAGCGCTTTCGGTGCAATGCCCTTCGGTTATTACACCAAGTGCCACGATGGCCGATGCCAGCAACAATCACCCGTCACACAAGCGCCTGCAGGTGATTCGAAAAACCCTGCTCTTTTTCACAACGCCACGTGAACCACAGTTTGCTGCTTGTCGCCGGATCGATCTCGATGGCGAGCCAGTTGCGTGCTGCCATCATGAATTGGTTGTGTCCGGGAAAACGCATCATCTCGATTTGATGCTGGGCATCGATCAGCTGGACCTGGCCAGCCGCATTGTTCAGATAGCCGAGAAACAGCTTGTCGAGCAAACCCGACAGCGACGGATGTACCACCGCCGAGGAGGTGAACTGGACAATGCGGCTCCAGTTCTCGGTCGGTGCAATGTCGCGCCGGTAGGCCAGGCCCCACGCCGCGACATGGACATCGCCCGACAGGATCGCGACCCGTATCTTGTGTTGTTCGGCCAGACCGGTGAGAGTTTCCAGCAGGCGCTTGCGTTCTCCTTCGTGGTCGTCGTCCGACCATTGATCCTTGAGATCATCGGCATTGCTGTCGAGGACATTGTCATTGCCGAGCAAGTTGGTCAACCCCGCCGCCAGCGTCAGCTTCGGATGCACCACCGGCACCGATGACATCAGCAGCAGATGCCGGCATGGGACATCGACCGCATTGCCAAGCGTGGCCAGCCAGCGCTGCAGCGCACTCCAGGTGTCCGGCCCCATGACTTGCGTGCGCGATCGTTCACTGCGCAAATCCGGCACCACCAGCGCGATTGGCCCGAGACGCATCGCGTACGAAAATCCCGGCTGGCCGTCGAGCAGCGGCAGGGCCAGCGCATCGTGCTGCAAGTGCGCACTCCAGCTCACCGGGGTCTGCAACGGCTCGCGCGGCACCACCGCAGGAGATTTGCCGGCGGCGACATGGACCAGTTCTGGCAACGGCGGCAAATCGGCCAGTACATGCTGCAACTGGCAGACCCAGAATGCTTGCCGTGCACAGCGGAATAACGTGCGAAATACCGGGCTTTGCTGCATCTCGGGACTGTACGAGCCCCAGCCATCAAAAATATCGTGGTCGTCCCACATCATCACGGTCGGGATGCGGGCCAGCGCATCGGCACCATCGCGGTTTGGTCTGGCCGATTCCCACGCGCGACGCGACGGTGGCAACCAGCGTGCGCCATAGAGATTGAAATAGTAGTTTTCGATATCGCGTTCGAGTGTCTTGCCCACCGGGTACAACAGTTGTTCGTCGCGCGACAGACTGACCCACGCACGCAGCGCGGGAATGTCCTGCCAGATCGTGTCGCAATACAGCTGATCGCCCCCCATCAGTAGCAAGTGGAAGCGCTGCACATGATGCTGTTGCAACCGGGTCTCGTGCCACAACTGTTCCTTGTCGAGCACGGTTTCCGCGCTGCGGATGGCAGGATCGTGGCACGCGAGCAGGTCATCCCACACGGCATTGGCCGGGCGGACCAGCTTGCGCATGAGGTCCGGGTCCGAAAATCCATTGCACGATACATAGGCCATGTGCGGTGCCTGCCCCGTCCCCGGCACCGTGAAATGCCAGGTCGGCCCGCCATCGACGAGGCCGAATGTCACCGTGCGTTCCTGCTGCTGCAGCGTACAACTGAGGTCATAGCGCAGGAATTTTTGTTTGCTGTTTGCGTACAGAAGGGTCGGCGGCTGGCAGCGTTGCTGTTCGAGTTGCAGGAAAGGGATGTCGTCGTCGGTGCCGAATCCGATCAGGGCAGTCACCCGCCATTGTCCGTCTTCGCCGCAGCCACGAAAGGACAAGACGGGGCCGAGCTTGAAGCGTGTTGTGAACAAGTGGCACTCCTCTGCACAAAAAAAGCCGGAACAGCATGCACGGCACCTCCCGTAAAAACGGGCAGCCTGCATGGATGGTGGCAAGAATTGTAGGTTGGAGCGGCAGGAGAAAAAACGAAATAGTGCAGGCGTTTAAGCAGCGTCAATAGCAAGCCGCAAAGTCATCAAAAATCAACGTCCGGATCAATCGTTCAGGACAACGGAACAAGCAGCGCCAGCGCGCGTGCGATGTCGTCGACATCTGTCGGGCGCACCAGTCGCGTGACTTCGACACCATCGTTCAGAAAAATCAGCGTCGGCCACAGGGTCACGCGGTAGGAGCGACCCAGCTTGCGTCCCTTGCCGTCCTCGACTTTGAGCAGGCGCACTTGCGGACAAGTGGACAGCGCAGCGGCCAGCAATGGCTCGGCAGCCTGGCAGTGCTCGCACCAGTCGGTACCGAATTCAATCACGGTGGTGCCGGTCAACTGATCGATGTCCTGGCGCAGTAATTCGACGGTGTTAAATTTTTCAGTTGCTTGCATTGGTCGTCCTGTCGATTAAATGGGTGGACGAGCGCACCCGGACAAAAAGAATCTTGATCGCTGCCAGTACCGGCACCGATAAAAAGATGCCGGTCACGCCGGCCAGTTCGTCACCGGCCAGCAAGCCAACAATGATCAGCAATGGCGAGACTTCGACGCCCTCGCTCATGAGCATCGGATTGAGAACGTAGTCCTGGAACATCCGGTAGGCGATGATGAAAATCAGCAGCCAGAGCAAGTGCGAAAAGCCGCTGAAAGCCGACACGCACAGGATGATCACCACGGCCGACAGCGGCCCGACAAACGGAATCACTTCGAGCAGTCCGGCGACCCCGGCCAGCAACAGCGAATACGGCATGCCCAGCGCCGAAAACACCAGGCTGTAGACGGTAAAGGTCGCCATTGACAGCAACAGCAACGCACGGACATATTTGGAAAGCAGCACATCGAGGTCGTTGAGAATACCGCGCCACAATGGCGCGCTGACGACGCCCAGCGACGACAGGAATTCGGCGCGCAACAGCGGCGCTTCCTTGATCAGCAAAAAACTCAGTACCGGGATCAGGATCAGATAAATCAGATTGGTGGCAGCATGCATCACGCCCAGCCCCAATCGCTGCGCGATCGGTAGCGCCTGACCCGTACCGGCCTGAACCTGCTCGGTAACGAAGACCAGGATGCGGGCGCGTTGCGGCTCCAGAAAATCCGGCAGCGGCACCCGCGCCGAAATGTTGGCGGGATCAAGCAGCGTCGGCAATTGCTGGCTCAGGCGCATCGCCTCCTCCGTGATGGTCGTGCCGAACAGCGCACCGGCAGCGCCGAACACCAGGACGGCGAAAATGAAGACAATGCCGATCGAGACCGTGCGCGGTACACGAACCGGCTTGAAGCGTTCGACCACCTCGACCAGCGGATACAACAGATAACTGAAAAAAATCGCAAACACCACGACAAGCAATGTCGAGCGCAACGAATAGGCGGCAAACAGCAGAAAGACCACCAGCAGGCCAGTCCAGACAACACGGGCGATACGCACATCAAAACCAAACATGTTGTTATCCGTTTCATCAAAACAGGTGCACGCGACACCATGAAAATTGCACAGCGCACTACGTCATGCAGTACGTCAGTTACCAACGAGGCCAGCTGCAATATTGATCGACAAGCCGATGATGGCGGCATTGAACATAAAGCTCAGAACCGACTGTGCCAGCACCGCCTTGCGGATCGACGGGGACATCACCAGCACGTCCGAGGTCTGCGCCGCTACCGCAATCGTCACGGCAAAATACAGGAAGTCCGCATAGCCCGGATGCAATTCATCTTCCGGAAAACGCAAGGCACGCTGTTTGACCGGCGACAGGTAAAACAGTCGTGCATAGTGCAACGTGTAGGTCGTCGCCAGCAGCAGCCACGATCCGACGATCGTCATCGCCGTGAACACGTAATGCAAAACTTTTTGTGCATCCGACAGCCCCTTGGACGACGACAACTCCAGCACGATCGCCACCAGGCTCAATGCCGCGGCGATCGACAGGATCGCCAGCACCACGACGGCGTTGTTATCCTCGCGCTCGGCAATCTCGCGCACCCGCGTTCGACTGGCCGTCGCCATCAGCCACGCCATCTGTCCAAGGTACAGCCAGGCCATGACATTCCAACCCATTAGCAAGCGCGTAACGGCCCGCCACGATTGCGGCACCACGGCACCCGCTACGAGCCCAAGCACCACGGCCACCACCAACCGCGGATGAGAATGAAATATCTGGCGCATGAATCAATGAGGGTCAGAGTCAATTATTAAGAACGTAGGCACAGCCTTCCATTCCCACGTGCGCAAACCAAAAAATTAGGGTCAGAGTCAATTATTAGGGTCAAACTAAATTAGGGTCAGAGTCAATTTCTGCAGGGTGGACAGGGCCTTTCGTGCCGACGCGCGCGCCGCTCCCCCCCGCCAATTCCACCCATCTGCCACAACATCGATATGGGCACAATCACTGCATACCCAGCCAGCGGCGGCCGCGATCATACCAGTAACAGTAACCGTCAGGCTATCGTATCGACGGTGCCGCCGTCTACGCGCAAGGCCGCACCGGTGGTCGCCGAGGCTTGCTGCGAGCAAACATAGACGACCATGTTGGCCACTTCTTCGACCGTCGCTGCACGGCCGATAATCGAGCTTGGTCGCTTGGCCTTGACGAACGCGGTGGCGACCTGTTCGATCGTCTGCCCGGCTTTTGCGGCAGCGTCGCTAAAGGCAGCGGCCAATCCATCCGACAAGGTCGGTCCCGGCAAGACCGCGTTGACGGTCACGCCAGTGCCGGCAAGACGCTTGGCCAGACCGCGCGAGACTGACAAGTTGGCCGTCTTGGTAAAACCGTAGTGAATCATGTCCGGTGGAATATTGAGGCCGGACTCCGACGAAATGAAGACGATGCGACCCCAATCCTGTTGCACCATCGCCGGCGCATAGGCCCGCGACAAGCGCACACCGGACAGCACATTGACTTCATAAAACCGGGTCCATTCGTCATCGCCAATATCGAAAAAATCTTTCACGCCGTAGATGCCAAGATTGTTGACGAGGATGTCGGCATGCGGCTCGGCCGCGAATAGCGCCGCACAACCTTCGGCCGTGCCGAGGTCGGCCGCGACACCGCGCACGATGGCATCCGGCAAACGGATCTTGAGCGCGGCAATGGCGGCATCGACGGACGCCTGTGTGCGTCCGGTCAGAATGACGCTGGCACCGGATTCGGCCAGACCGGCAGCGATGGCAAAACCAATGCCGCTGGTCGAGCCGGAAATCAATGCGGTTTTATGGGTCAGGTTGATATGCATGCAGGAAGTTCTCCGAAATAAAGGGTGAAAAAACGGGGCAACGAGATAGTGCGTCAGAGGTCACAAGCAGGTACCGGCACCCGAACATAACGCAAGCCGGCACACCCGGTTGGTCGCTCCCATCAATCGATCTGCAAGCGTCCGATCACGACAAACTTGCCATCGGCGTCGCGTTGCCCCGACAACACCAGCGCCTCGCCCATGCGCGTTCCCAGGCCCGTCAGTTCGGTCATGTTGACCTGATGGGTAACCATCACCAGGTTGCCAGCGCTCTTGTGCTTGTCGATTGCGGCGGTGACATCGTGCAATTTCTGACTGGCGACAGCGGCACTGTCTTCGAAACTCGAATCGATCATCGGCATCGGCGTGACACGGCCAAATGCCAATTGTGCGGTGTCAGTGCAGCGACACCAGCGACTCGACCAGACATCGGCAACCGCGATGTTACGGCTCCGAAATGCTGCACCCAGCCGTTGCGCCTGCGCCCGCCCTGCGGCCGACAACTGCCGTTGCGAACTGCAGTCGGCCAGCGTAAAACCGGCCGGGTCGCCGATGCCGGACTCGGTGCTGGCGTGGCGCATCAGGACGATTTGCCCACCGCGCTGCAGCGCCGCCCAGGTGGCACTGTCGTCGGCCCGTGCCGCAGGCAACAGGGTGATCAGGGCCAGCAGCGCGAGCGTGCAGCGCAGCGCAGGTCGGGAAATAAGTTGGAAAGTGAACATCGCAAATCCTTGGTCAGTCAGTCGGCGTGGCACATCATAGCCAGAGCTGGCGCAAGCTGCAAAAAGGCCGCTCGCGCGGCCTTTCGGAAGTTTGCACTACTAGTCAGTATTAAAACTCTTCCCAGTCGCCTTCGGACTTGGAAGCAAGCTTGACAGCAGGCTTTCTTGCCGGCGTCGGCAACGCCGAACGGACGACAAGCGATTTTTTGGCAATCTGCCTGGACGCCAGACGAACCGGTGTCGGAACTGCCATCGCAGGGCTCGCGCCAGAGCCATCAAACTTGAAGATCGCTACGGTGCGCGCCAGTTCGCCGGCCTGCTCCTGCAATGATTCGGCTGCAGCAGCGGCCTCTTCGACCAGTGCGGCATTTTGCTGCGTGACCTGATCCATCTGGCCAATGGCCAGGTTGACCTGCTCGATACCAGCGCTCTGTTCGACGCTGGCCGCCATGATGTCGGCCATGATGTCGGTAACGCGCCGCACGCTGTTGACGATCTCGCCCATTGTCGAACCCGCTTCCACGACCAGCTTGCTGCCGATATCGACTTTGTCGACCGAGTCACCAATGAGTGTCTTGATTTCTTTGGCAGCAGCAGCCGAACGCTGGGCCAGGTTACGGACTTCCGTAGCGACGACCGCAAAACCACGTCCCTGTTCACCGGCACGTGCCGCTTCGACCGCTGCATTGAGCGCAAGAATATTGGTCTGGAACGCGATACCGTCAATCACGCCGATGATGTCGGAGATCTTGCGCGAAGAGGCGTTGATCGATTCCATCGTATCGACGACCTGCGCCACTACGCTGCCACCCTTGACCGCGACCGACGAGGCCGATAGCGCCAGCTGATTGGCTTGCCGCGCATTGTCGGCATTCTGCTTGACGGTGGCGGTCAGCTGCTCCATCGAGGCGGCGGTTTCTGCCAGCGAGGAGGCTTGCTGCTCGGTACGTGATGACAGGTCCTGGTTGCCCGAAGCAATTTCGGCCGAGCCGGTGGCAATGGTGACGGTGCTGGCACGCACGCGCGACACGATGTCGACCAGGCTGTCGCGCATTTCCTTCATTGCAAACAGCACGCTGGACTGATCCTCGCGCCGGGTCGCAATCGACACGCCCAGTTCACCGGCGGCAATGCTGCGCGCCACGGCGCTGGCATCGGCTGGCTCGCCACCCATTGTTTGCAACACGCCACGCGTGATCAGCGACGCAATCACGCCACCGATGACCAGAGCCGCCACGCAAGTGAGCAGCATCAGCAATTCGAATCCGCTGGCGAGGCTACGTGCCTTGGCCGATTCGGCCTGATTAAGCACCTCTTGAAAATCAATGAACTTGTTGATGCGCGCCAGCCATTCGATGTAGGCCGGACGACCTTCCTTGAGCATCAGGGTTTTGGCTTCATCGGCACTGCCGGCTTGCTGCAACTCGATGATCTTGTTAGTGATCGGTATCGTCCGGCTTCCGATTTCCTTGATGCTGGCCAGTATCTGGCGTTCTTCATCGCTGATGTCGGTGCGTGTGCTGAACATGGTGTCGAGCAGCACTTCGGATTTCTGGTAGTCGGCACGTAATTGCGTGATCCTGGCCAGCGTGACAGGCAGTTCGTCGGTACCGGCGAGGATCACGTCGCGGGTAGCAATCGCGCGGTCATGCACGCTACCGCGGAAATTAATCGCGTAACGCTGCTTGACGTTATTGACTTCGTTGATCGTCGTCAGACTGTCCGAAATTTTGGAGACGCGCGTCGCGCTAATGACGGACAGGATCACGATCAGTGACAGGATGGCGGCGAAGCCGAGCGCAATGCGTGCCTTGACAGTGAGGCCGGCAAAAAAGGAGGAGTTCATGAGTGTCCTAACAAAAAACTAAAAGTAACTAAAACGCGTCGCCTGACAAGTAGATAGCCACAAGGTCCTATATCATAGGCAATCATAAGGGCGTCAGGAAAACACGAAAATAACGACATGGGAAAACAAACGTTTCATCAGTGAAATGATTTCCCGGCGGCATTATATGAGGTTATCAAAGATGGCGTTGTAACCTGCGTCACAGCGCAAGACACGCGTTTTCAACGTTACTTTTCGAGAGAATTGTACGTCATTAGATAGTACGCAATTTGATGTGGGAAGCTTTAATTTTGTGCGATCAAATTCTTTTCAGGTGCGCGGAATAAGTAACCAACTAGCTATATATTCAGATGACTTGATAAGCCGAATTCGTTGAAGCCGACCGCCGGCGCTGAGGGCTTAGTCGAGCAACTGGTAACCGCGCTCCTGCCGCACCCGTGCCAGAGCTGACAAGGCCGCGAGGCCCGCTTCAAACGTCGCGAACGCACGGCTTTTTCCGCCGCCATGTTTGCTGATACGACTGCCCCAGCTCTGCATCACGATCCAGTCTCCCAGCAGATCCCGGCTCAACATCAGTGAGTAGGTTCGATCGGCGCAGACAAAGCGACGCCGGATGGGACTGTCCGAATGTAGCGGCAAGCCCTGTGTCACACCATCGACCTCATCAATCATGTCTTACCCCTTTTCATTTCATCGGTCTGCACGCGACGAACATGGTTGCCTGCGCAGAAGGAGCCGAACGATAGCAGAGAACCCGCCCTTCAAGAATGCATCCACGCGGATAAATCTTCACTAACTCCTCCACATCCGCATTGATAATAATCACAAAATAAACTTCCATAACGGCGGCAACGCTTTATCCTTGCGCCTCGTCAAAACCGGCAGCGCCCATGCAGCCGGTCGCGCCCTTCCTTGCCGTTGATTATTTCTGATTGTCCCGCTTTGATTCCGTTTAAAACTCTTCTTGCCGCAGCCTGTCTGTCACTGGCGTGGCTGCCCTCCTCGTTCGCTGCCAGTACTGATTTTTCTTCTTGCCGACATTTTTTTGCCAGCGAACTCATTCCGCTTCTGTCCGTCCCGGCGATGCAAAACCGGGCACTGTGCTTCGACAATTTTGCCGTGCTGCACTCAGGGACAAGCCGCACGCCGATGTATGTTGCGGAACGACTCGACAGGGACCAGCTGTCCTTGAAGATCGAACGTGGTTCGCGCTTCTACGCCGATGCCCGACTGCCGCGCGCGGAACGCGCCGAACTTGCCGACTACAAGCGGTCCGGTTTTGATCGCGGCCACATGGCACCGGCTGCCGACATGGTGAGCGACACATCGATGGCGCAAAGTTTTTCGCTGGCGAACATGGTCCCGCAGGCGTCGGTCAACAATCGCAAACCGTGGGCCAGTATCGAACAGGCGACCCGCAACTATGCGCTGCGAGCGAAAGGCCATGTGTATGTGATTACCGGTCCGGTCTTCGATGCAAATCCTCCGACCATCGGTGCGAACCGGGTCTGGGTGCCACGACATTTGTTCAAGCTGGTCTACGATCCGTCCACGCAGCGCGCCTGGGCGCACTGGCTGGAAAACACCGATACGGCGCGGGTCGGGACACCGATCAGCTACGAGGAACTGGTACGTCGTACCGGTGTGGAGTGGCTACCGGCCCGACAACAGCTAAAATTACCCATTCCGTCTACCCGGCAAACGCAATGAAACCATCCTCTTCCAGCAGCGCACTGGTCTATTCCACCGAAACCGGACGTATCTGCCCGGACTGCCGCCAGCCTGTAGCGAACTGCACTTGCCGCAGCAACAAGGTGGTCCCGGTCACCGATGGTGTCGTGCGCGTCTCGCGTGAGACCAAGGGTCGTGCCGGCAAAGGCGTGACACTGGTGAAAGGATTGGCGCTCGATCCGGCCGCACTGGCGGCACTGGCGAAACAGCTACGTAATGCCTGCGGCGCAGGCGGAACCGTAAAAGATGGCATTATCGAGGTGCAGGGTGACCATTGCGAGCGGGTCGCGCAGGCATTGAAACAGCAGGGATACACCGTCAAGCGCTCGGGCGGCTGAACGGCCAAGCCGATACATGCCAGTCCAGACAGACACACAAGGGCAACACCCGGCGCGCACCATCAGGGCTTTTCGCCTCACCACAATGCAAACTGTCCACTTACTTGTTAGCAGGTTCAAATGAAAAAACAGCTTCTTCACCTCCTGATCGCGGCAACGCTGTCCTTTTCCGCCACCTATGCGTCTGCCTTGCAGAACGTGCTGGCACCTACCCAAGAACAGTCACAGGCAGCGCACCTGTCCGCCGAAGTCGTCGCGCGCTTTCATTACCGGGCCCAACCGCTTGACGCGGCGATGTCCGACAAGATCTTCGAGCGCTACCTGAAATCGCTTGATCCCGAAAAGTTCTTTTTCACGAAGGCTGACATCGATCTGATCTCGCGGCAGCGCAGCAAGCTGGCCAGCGCCATCGTGGGAGAAAATCTGAGCGCGCCGTTTGCGATCTTCAACCTGTATGCGCAACGTGTCTCGGAGCGCTTTACCTATGCGCGCAGCCAGACCAAGGAGACCTTCGATTTCAGCAAGGACGACAGTTTTCAGGTGGACCGCGAAAAGCAACCCTGGCCAGGTTCGGTCAACGAACTTCACACACTGTGGAGCAAGCAGGTCAAGAATGACTGGCTGCGCCTGAAGCTGGCAGGCATGGCTGCACCGCGCATCGCCGAGACGCTCGACAAACGCTACGAGAACTCGCTGCAGGAAGTGGCCCGCGTGACACCCGAAGAAGCCTTCGAGACCTTCATGAATGCGTACACGATGGCCATCGATCCGCATACCAATTACATGGGGCCGCGTGCGACGCAGGAATTCGATATCGCGATGAGCCTGTCGCTCGAAGGCATAGGCGCGACCATGTCGCAAAAAGGCGGCTACAACACGATTCGCGAGATGGTTCCCGGCGGACCGGCAATCCGTTCCGGCAAACTGCGCGTGGGTGACCGCATCGTCGGTGTCGGCCAGGGTGCCGATGGCACAATGGTCGATGTGGAGGGATGGCGCCTCAATGAAACCATCGGCCTGATCCGTGGCCCGGCCGACTCGACAGTGCTGCTTGATATCTTGCCTGCCGGTGCCCTGCCGGATGCCGGCCGACGCCGGGTGACGCTGGTGCGCAAGAAAATCGATCTCGCGGAAGCCGCTGCCAAGAAGACCATGATCAGCGTGCCGGATGGCACTGCCACACGACAAATCGGCGTGATCACGTTGCCGACGTTCTACCGTGATTTCGAAGCCGAACAGCGCGGTGAAAAAGACTTCCGCAGCGTCACCCGCGATGTCGCGGTTCTGCTCGCCGAACTCAAGGCCTCGAAAGCCGATGGCGTCCTGATCGACTTGCGCAACAATGGTGGCGGTTCACTCACCGAAGCCATCGGACTCACAGGCCTGTTCACCGGCAAAGGCCCGGTACTGCAGCAGCGCGATGCGCGCGGCAAGATCATCGTCGATAGCAATACGGCAACGGCCGCAGCCTGGGATGGTCCGGTCGGCGTGTTGATCAATCGCGGTTCGGCGTCAGCCTCGGAAATTTTTGCCGCAGCAGTGCAGGATTACGGTCGTGGCACGGTCATTGGCGAACGCAGTTTTGGCAAGGGTACCGTGCAGAGCACGATCAACCTGGACCAGCTCGTCAAGCAGCAAAAGCCGGAATTTGGCGAACTGAAAATGACGACAGCACAGTTTTTCCGGATCAACGGCGGCACCACCCAGTTGCGCGGCGTCCAACCCGATATCGCTTTTCCTTCCAGCATTGATGACGATGATCGCGGCGAATCCGGGTTTGACAATGCGCTGCCGTGGAGCCAGATCAAACCAGCCACTTATGCTGCTTCGGGCGCATTGAAATCGGTGATTCCCACGCTGATGAAACGCAGTGAAACACGCATCAAGGCCAATCAGGAATTCATCAATATCGAAGGTGACATGACGCGCTTTATGCTGAAGAAAAAAGCCAACGTCATCTCGCTCAACGAAGCCGAGCGGCGCAAGGAACGCGACGCCCAACTGACGCGCTTGACTGCGCGTCTGACCTCGCCGAATCCCGGCATGACCCGCGCCGAATCAGCACGTGCCATGCTTGACGATGGCCTCGATTCGAACGAGCGTGACCTGGGTGTCGAACTGGCTGCCGGGCTGGCGCAAAAAGAAGCCAAGGATGTCTTCCTGCAGGAAGCAGCCCGCGTTGTCAGCGACCAGGCCGCTTTGTTGAAGACAAACACCGAGGCGACCGCAGCGACCAAGGCTGCGGCCAAACAACTGCAAACAAAACCCGTCGCCGAGGCCATGAGGCCGGGGTAATCCCTGTATCGCCAGAATGGCAATCCATGCCGGTAGTCGGGCTCGACTACCGGTAAGCGACAAGTGCGGCAAACAATTACCAACCATGCGTTAATAAGCTCCCGTTTGTTCAGGTTCCAGTTGCCCTATCCGGGTCATGCCTGTTTTACACTATCGGAGCCACTCCATGAATCGCCTTTCCATCCGGAATACGGTCGCTCGTCCTGTCACCAATCCGCTCCCCCGATCACACGCACTCAAGCGCGCCCTGCTGGCATCCGCGGTACTGTGCGCCGGCCAGGCCTTGGCAGCAGCACCGCTGGCGACGACCCAGTTGCCGCGCACCGTGCGCCCCGAGCATTACCAGGTGTCGATCACACCGGACGCCGCCAAGGGCCGCTTCAGTGCGCAGGTGGCGATCAGCATCACGGTACTGCAGCCAACCGCCAGCATGACGCTCAACGCGGCCGAGCTCGATTTCAGCAGCGTGCGCCTGCTCGCGATGGAGAGCGACAAGGTGCTGGCGACGGCCCGCGTGACGCTCGATGGCAGCAAGCAGATCGCAACGTTTCGCTTCCCGCAACCGGTCAGACCGGGAAAATACCGGCTGGCACTGGCTTATACCGGCGTGATCGGAACCCAGTCAAGCGGCCTGTTCTCGCTTGACTACGACAGTACGACAGGCCCCCGGCGTGCTCTCTACACGCAGTTCGAAAACTCCGATGCACGACGCATGATTGCTTCATGGGACGAGCCGGCCTACAAGGCGACCTTCTCGCTGCAAGCAATCGTGCCGGCCGACCAGATGGCCATCAGTAACATGCCGGTACAGACCTCGACGCTGCGCCCCGATGGCCGCCGGGTGGTGCAGTTTGCACCTTCGCCGAAGATGTCGACGTACCTGCTGTTCTTCGGGCTGGG
>CANFED010000038.1 GCA_947445995.1 Oxalobacteraceae bacterium
ATCAGGTCTCGAACGAACTGCGCCGCCTGGCCCGTTTTGCCGACAACACCAAGATCCTGACCCTGTGCGGCGGTGCGCCGATGCGTCCGCAAATCGCCTCGCTCGAACATGGCGCGCACATCATCGTCGGCACGCCTGGCCGACTGCGCGACCACATCGGTCGCGGCAGCATCGACCTGTCCACTGTGCAAACACTGGTGCTCGATGAAGCCGACCGCATGGTCGACATGGGTTTTTACGAAGAGATTTCCGGCATCGTTTCGGCCTGCCCGGCGCGACGCCAGACCTTGCTGTTTTCCGCGACCTATCCGGATGACATCCGCAAGTCGAGTGCGCCGTTCCTGCGTGACCCGACCGAAATCACCGTTGAAGCACAGCATGATGACAACCGCATCGAACAGCGCTTTTATGAAGTCGGCTACGACGACCGCAATGATGCCGTCGGCCGTTTGCTCAACAATTTCAAACCGGCCTCGGCGCTGGCTTTTTGCAACACCAAGATTCATTGCCGTGAATTGGCTGACGAATTGCGGGCACAAGGTTTCAGTGCAATGGCGCTGTACGGCGAACTCGAACAGCGTGAGCGTGACGAAATCCTCGTACTGTTTTCCAACGGCAGCTGTTCAGTGCTGGTCGCCACCGACGTGGCGGCGCGCGGACTCGATATCCAGAGCCTGGAGATGGTGATCAATGTCGATGTCTCGAAAGACACCGAAGTGCATATCCACCGGGTTGGTCGTACCGGCCGTGGTGCGGCACGCGGACTGGCGCTAAGCCTGTGTGCACCGAACGAAAAGAAGTGGGTAAAACTGATCGAGGACTACCAGCACGGACCGGTCAGCTGGTTCGATCTGGCTGATCTCGAAGTCGCTCCCGGCCCCGCGCTGGAAGCACCGATGGTGACGCTGCTGATCATGGGCGGCAAGAAAGACAAGCTGCGTCCGGGCGATCTGCTTGGTGCGCTAACCGGCGACGCCGGCCTGACCAAGGAACAAGTTGGCAAAATCAACGTGTTCGAATTCATGACCTATGTGGCGCTGGACCGGCGTATTGCGAAAAAGGCGTTTGCCAAACTGGAGAGCGGCAATATCAAGGGACGTAATTTCAAGATGCGGTTTATTTGAGTGGATCGGCAAGTTGGTAATGTGGTGCGAGATATCGTAACCACACGACGAATCAGCACGCGTGAGTTTTGATGCGGTGCAATGCCCTTCGGTTAGTGCACTCTACTAAACTGGCCTTTAACGATTGATGAGGTCGGTGACAAACATCTTGCCCGGCGCATGCGTGATGCACAACGCGGTGCGACTCTGGCAGGCGATGACTTGCGGCGTCACGCCACATGCCCAGAATACCGGCACTTCATCGTCAGCCACCTGCACGGAATCACCAAAGTCGGGGCACATCAACTCCTCAATGCCAATGGCCTCGGGATGCCCGACATGAACCGGCGCACCATGCACTTGTGGAAAACGGGCTGAAATTTCTACTGCCCGCGCGACATCACAACTGCGCACCGGCCGCATGCTAACGACCATGCTCCCGCCGAACTGACCGGCTGGCTGGCATGGGATCGTGGTGATATACATCGCCACGTTGCGTTGTTGTTCGACATGGCGCAGCGGAATGCCCGCGTCAATCAGCGCTCCTTCAAATGAAAAACTACAGCCAATCAGGAAACTGACAAAATCGTCCTGCCACAACGCGCTGATGTCGCTGACCTCCTCGACAAGCTCACCATGCCGATATACCCGATAGCCAGGCAGATCAGTGCGCAAGTCCGCATCAGGCGCGCAGAGCGGCGCGACCAGTCCCGCTTCAAGTACTTCGACCAGTGGGCAAGGTCTCGGATTGCGCTGACAAAACAGCAGGAAGTCGAATGCCGCCGAACGCGGCACGATCATCAGATTGGCTTGAACGAAGCCGCGCGCCAGCCCAGCTGTTGGGCCGCTGAACGACCCGCTGCGCGCCAGCAGCCGTAGGTCTCCAGGCGATATTACGGTCGACGTCGTCATCACAATCCCAGGTAGGCCTTCTTGATCTCATCGTTATTGAGCAAGTCCTTGCCGGTCCCCTGCATGACAATCCGACCGGTCTGGATCACGTAGCCGTAGTCGGCAATGGCCAGTGCCTTGTGCAGGCTTTGCTCGACCAGCAAGACCGACACGCCCTGCGAATTGACCATCTGTATCGTGTCCAGCACCTTGGTGACAAACTTCGGCGCAATGCCCCAGGAAGGCTCGTCGAGCAGCAACAGCTTCGGCTTGGCCATCAAACCGCGACCAATTGCCAGCATTTGCTGCTCACCGCCGCTCATGGTACCGGCCAACTGGCTGCGCCGGTCTCTCAGTATCGGAAACAACGTGTACATCCGGTCTATCGATTCCCGCACTTCGTGTGCGTCATCGCGCGTGTAGGCTCCCAGTTCCAGATTGCGCTGCACTGTCAGCCGGGCAAAAATGCGTCTTCCCTCCGGTACAAGTGACAGCCCCAGCGGTACCCGCAAATGCGCCGGCGTATCTTGTACTTCTTCATTGTTGAATTTGATTGTCCCTTCATCGACTGCATTCAACCCGGCGATGGCCCGCAACGTCGTCGATTTGCCGTTGCCGTTGCCACCAACCAGAGCCACCAGTTTGCCAGCACCGACGTCGATGTCGACCTTGGAGATCGCCAGCACCTTGTCGTAACTGACACGCAGATTTCTGACTTGCAGCATTATTCTTCTCCCAGATAGGCGGCAATGACTTGCGGATTATTCGATATTTCCTTCGGTGTGCCGTCAGCAATTTTTTTGCCGTAGTCGAGAACGACAATGGCATTAGCAATCGGCATGATGCCTTCGAGGACGTGTTCAACAATCAGACACGAAATGCCGCGCTGGCGAATTTTCAGCACCACATCGACGGTCTCCTTGACCTCGGTCGGATTGAGGCCGGCCATGACTTCATCCATCAGCAACAATTTGGGACCGACCGCCAGTGCACGTGCGACCGCAAGACGGCGCTGTTCGCTAATGGTCATGCTGCCGGCTGGCTTGTCCTTGAACTTGCCCAGGTTGACGAACTCCAGCAAGTCATTAGCCACCTGCCGCGCGCTGGCAACATGCTTGTTTTTGAGGAACGCGCCGACCATGACGTTTTCCTGTGCGCTCATGCTGGTGAAGGTGCGTGCGACCTGAAAGGTGCGGGCAATCCCGGCATGCGCGCATTGCTCCGGCGACAGGCCGGAAATCTTTTCGTCATTCAGATAAATTTCCCCTGAGCTAGGCGGAAAGTAACCGGCGATGCAATTGAACATCGTGGTCTTACCGGCTCCATTGGGTCCGATCAAGCCAACGATTTCGCCGGCATTGAGCGAAAACGACACATCCTGATTGGCCACGATGCCACCGAACTTCTTGGTAACGTTTCTGACGCTGAGCAAGCTCATTGATGTTCTCCCCGTGCTACCTGCGACTTCACTGCCTGCCGTCTTGCCAGCCAGTTCTTGATGGAGCCAAGCACGCCGTTCGGGTAATAGACCGCCACCACGATAATCAGCGCTGCGTAAATAATCAGGTCGGTGCCCCGCCCCGACCCACCGAAAATCGCCCGCGTACCTTCATCGATCAAGGTCAGGATGCCGGCACCAAGCACCGGACCAAACAGCGTGCCGATCCCGCCCAGGATGGCTACCAGCGCCATCTTGATCGACAGACCGGTACCAAGCACCGAGGCCGGATCAATGTAGAGCTCTTTTTGCGCGTAGAAACTGCCACCGAGCGCCGTAAAAAAACTGCTGATGGCGAAGGCAATCAGTTTGTATTTGCGCAAGTTGACACCAAGGCTGCGGGCCGCATCCGGTTCATCCTTGATGGCCCGGAAGTAATAACCAAAGTAGCTGCGTTCGATCAGCAAATTGGCCAGCAAGGTCAGCACCAGCAAACCCAGCGCGATGTAGTAGTACGGCACCTTGGACGCGAACACGAAGACATCCCAGCCCTGCTTGTCCATCGGGATCGTCAGGCCGACAGCCCCGCCGGCAAACTCCCAGTTGGTGAACATGATCTGGATGATCTCTGCCACCGCGATCGTCGCCATCGCAAAATAATGTCCTTTCAGACGAAAACACGACCAGCCAATGACGATGCTGATGAGTGCCGCCATGACACCGCCGGCAAGCATCGCCAGCCAGGGATTGATGCCGAGCTTTGCAAACAGCAACGTCGACGTGTAGGCACCGAACCCATAAAACGCCGCTTGTCCAAGCGATACCTGACCGGCATAGCCGCCAACAATATTCCAGGCGACACCCATCTGTGCCGCCATCAGAATCAGGATTGCAATATTCTGATGCGACGGACTCTCGACAAACAGCGGTACAAACAGGGCGACGACCAGCAGCACCAGCATCAGCAGGTAGCCGATACCAGCAGTCTTGCGGTGGTGCGACTGCGGCCGCTCCACCGATTCGGAAATGACAGCGTTATTACTCATGACAGCCCTCTCGAATACGATAAAAGATCACACCTTGCCCATCAGGCCTTGTGGGCGGAACATCAGGACGGCCAGGAAAAGCACCAGGACAATCGCCAATTTGTATTGCGGTCCGAGCAGGAAACCGCCCATCACTTCGATCACGCCGACCAGAATGCCGGCGATCAACGCACCGACGATGCTGCCGAAACCACCGAGGTTGACCACGACGAAGGCGATGAGAATGAAGTTCGCGCCGACGTCCGGAAAAATCGGGAAAAACGTCGATAGCAAGGCACCGGCCACGCCGGCACAGGCAGCACCAATGCCCCACGCCAGCGCAAACATTTTCTGCGAGTCGATGCCCATCAGTCGCGCCGCTTCCTTGTCCGCAGCAGTGGCTTCCAGTGCAGCGCCGAGCCGGGTTTTGGTGACGAACAGATAGATGCCGAGAGTGACGAGGATGGCACCCACGCCGGCGGTCAGTTGCGGAGTACCGATCTGAATACCGGCCAGCGAAAAGCTGCCACTGACCAGTGATTTTTCGATGGTGCGGAAATCCGGCTTCCACAAGAACTGAGCAATCCCGCGAAATAGCAGCATCAAGCCAAAGGTCGTGAATATCTGCGACACCATCGGTGCATTCGTGATCTTGCTAATCACGAGTTTGTAGACCACGACACCAAGCGCAAACAGAAACAGTGCCGTCAGCGGCAACGTGAATATCGGATCGAGTGCATAGAGTGAAAACATCCAGAAACTCGAATACATACCAAACATCAAAAACTCTCCGTGCGAGAAATTAATGATGTCCATCACCCCGAAAATCATGGTCAGGCCAATTGCCACCAATGCATAAATCAAGCCGATGAGCAGACCCGACACCAGCGTCTGTACAAGTATTTCAGACATACCTTCCCCTTCGATGCGACCAGTTGATAATCCCTACCGTCAAAAAAATATCCCGTCGCCCAGGAGGCTGACGGGATCACGAATGGCGTTACTTTCGCTGGTCCCATTTTGGCATCGGCCAGACGACATCACGGGTGGCCAGATCGAACGGCCAGATCGTGTTGTACTTGCCGTCAATGATCTGAACCAGGATGCCGGAGCCGTAGATGTTCTGGCCCTTGTCATCGAACTTGATACCTTTCCAGGGCATGATGATCTTGCTGCCGGAGATATCGGTCTCCGTCAACGCTTTACGGATTGCCTCCGGCTCGGTCGAACCAGCACGATTAATCGCATCGGCCAGCGTCATCAACCCGGTAAAAGTGCGGGATGAATTACCGGTGAAGTTGATCTTGTTGCGTTCAAAAAACAGATCATTGACCTGCTTGATCAACGGATTTTTTTTGGCCAGGTCGAGTGCCCAGACATCGCGTGTAATGACATAGTCGGCATCCTTGCCCAGCGTCCGGATAAACTCGGTATCAGTAAATCCGGCGTTATTGGCAAGAATCATGTCTGGTGAAAAATCCAGTTCCTTGTAAGTTTTCATCGCCATGATCGCGTCACCCAGGTACGACGACTGCATCACCACCTGCGGTGCAGCAGCCTTGAGCAATTGCACCTCGGATGTCAGTTGCGTGCTCTTGGCCGGATACGCAATTGTCTTGGTCAGGTCATAGCCCCTTTCACCAGAAAGCTTGACCTCAAGCTTGGTGGTTTCATTGCCCCACAAGGTATTTTCATTGAATGCCGCCAGCTTTTTGAGCTTGATGCCTTTTTTGGCTTCCAGTTCCTTGAAGAAATCGAAGAAGTTGTGCACGAACAAATCGTCATGCGCAGTGGTGCGGAAGAACCACTTGAAGTTACGTTGAGTCAGTGACGCCGATGACGATTCAGGATTGACGAACGGAATCTTGTAGCGCTCGGCAACCTGGCTTGAGGTTGCCGTGACATTACTAAAATAAGCACCGACGATGGCCACGACTTTTTCTTGCGTGATCAGACGTTCGGTCTCGGTCGCGCCAACCTGAGGATTGCCCTGGTGGTCAGCAAAGACCAGTTTGATTTTTGCCCCCTTGAGATTGGGCAAACCACCTCCGGCAGAAAATGGCAGCGAAGGTATGGACTTGGCACCGTTGTTGATGATGTCGGCAGCCAGTTCCAGCGCGCTTTTCATTTCGGCACCGGACGATGCCGCCGCACCGGTGAGCGGATAAATGACGCCGATCTTGACTTCCTGCTGGGCATAGGCCGATACACTCAGCGCCATCGCTGCCGCCGCGTGCATGAGGCGAGTGAACATGGTTTTGGAAAACATGGTGAGATGCTCCTCTTGGTAGTACTGCGATTCAGATATTCCCGCCATGAACATGAGCAGGGTGGATTCGATACTTTATGAAACCAGCCAGTCCGAAAAGTGCATCGGCGTCACGTTTGTATGAACGACACGCGTTGACTCTTGCCATGAAAAAAACGGGGCATCCGCTTTTGGCGAAGGCAAACCGTCCATTTCATCCATTCTGGTAGTGCAATTTGCGACTGTGCCTCCGATGTCCGCGACGCTTTTTTGCCGATGAATTTGTCGATGACCTTGTCGACGACATCTAAAAATGGGTAGTAAAACTTGTGCAGCTATTTTTATAAAAACTTTTTGTCGATGTTTTGTTTGCAAATTATATTACTATTCGATTACAAGACAACTACAATATTACAAATTATTCACGATCGACACGGCAATTCAATCTTCACTTTTTCAGGAAGGAAAAATACGTGATGGACCAAACCAACAGCACCACCGACACGCGTGATCAACGATGGCAATTCTGGATCGACCGCGGCGGCACCTTTACCGATATCGTCGCAAGACAGCCAGACGGCACACTGCTTACCCACAAACTTCTATCCGAAAACCCGGAGCAATATCCTGATGCGGCCGTTGCAGGCATCAAACTGCTACTGGGAATTGCCGCGGATGCTGTCATTTCGCCACAAGTTGTCGATGCAGTAAAAATGGGGACCACAGTGGCGACCAATGCCCTACTGGAACGCAAGGGCGATCCGACCGCATTGCTGATCACACGGGGGTTCCGCGATGCACTACGCATTGCCTACCAGAACCGCCCTCGCCTGTTTGACCGGCATATCGTTTTGCCGGAACTGCTATATCAGCAAGTCATCGAAATCGACGAGCGCATCAGTGCCCAGGGTGACGTCATCACGCCACTCGATATCGCGCAGGCAGAGCACGATCTGCAGCAACTGTTTGCCAGCGGGGTCCGCTCGGTCGCCATCGTGCTGATGCATGGCTACCGCTACACCGAACATGAAGCGACACTGGCGCGCCTTGCCGAGACAGTCGGCTTCACGCAAATCTCGGTGTCGCACAAGGTCAGTCCGCTGATGAAACTGGTCTCGCGCGGCGACACCACGGTGGTCGATGCGTATCTGTCACCGATCCTGCGACGTTACGTCGATCAGGTCGCAGGCCAGATGAACGGCGTGCGGTTGCTGTTCATGCAAAGCAATGGCGGATTGACCGATGCACACCGGTTTCAGGGCAAGGATTCGATCCTGTCGGGGCCGGCCGGCGGCATCGTCGGCATGGTCGGTACTGCAAAGACAGCCGGGTTCGACAAGATCATCGGCTTCGACATGGGTGGCACCTCGACGGACGTGTCGCACTATGCTGGCGAATTCGAACGCGAATTCGAAACCCAGGTGGCCGGTGTGCGCATGCGGGCACCGATGATGAGTATTCACACGGTCGCTGCGGGTGGCGGATCGGTCCTGCATTTTGATGGCTCGCGTTATCGGGTTGGTCCCGACAGCGCAGGGGCCAATCCGGGGCCGGCCAGTTACCGGCGCGGCGGACCACTGGCGGTGACCGACTGTAATGTGATGGTCGGCAAGATCCAGCCGGATTATTTTCCGGCGGTGTTCGGGCCGCAAGCCAATGCCTCGCTCGACCGCGCCGCCGTCGTACAAAAATTTACCGAGATGGCCGACCTTATTTTCAGCAAGACAGGAAATCGTCGTACGCCCGAAGAAGTGGCAGAAGGGTTCATCGACATTGCGGTCGGCAATATGGCCAATGCCATCAAATTCATTTCCGTGCAGCGCGGCCATGACGTCACCGACTACACATTGAGTACCTTCGGCGGTGCCGGTGGTCAGCATGCCTGTCTGGTTGCCGACGCACTTGGCATGACGCGTGTCTTTGCCCACCCGTTTGCCGGCGTCTTGTCGGCCTATGGAATGGGACTGGCCGACCAGACGGCAATGCGCGAGCAAGCGATGGAGTTGCCTTTGTCGGCCTCGATCGTCGACACCGTCGAAGCCAAACTGCACCTGCTGGCGCAGTCGGGTCGCGACGACCTGCTCGCGCAAGGGGTCGCCGCCGAACGCATACAGGTCATTGAGCGCGTTCACTTGCGCTACGACGGGACCGATTCGGTCATCATCGTGCCGTACGCCGGCATTGCCGACATGGTGGCGCAATTTGAAAGCGCCTATAAGCAGCGTTACTCGTTCCTGATGCCCGACAAGCAGCTGGTCATCGAAGCCATTTCGGTCGAAGCGATCGGCAAATCGCAAGAGGGCATCGAACTGATCGAGCAATTGCCGCCACGTGCCGGCAAGTTAATGGCGCGCGACACGGTGCGGGTTTTTTCAGCAGGACAATGGCATCAAACTGGCTTGTACTCGCGCGAAGACATGCGTCCCGGCGACGTCATCCGCGGACCGGCCATCATCGCCGAAAAAAATGCCACCAACGTTGTCGAGCCTGGCTGGGTAGCCGAAGTCACGAGCTTGAATCACCTTGTCATGAACCGCGTGCAGGCACGGGTCCAGCGCAAGGCGATCGGCACCAGTGCCGATCCGGTCATGCTGGAAGTGTTCAACAACCTGTTCATGAGCATTGCCGAACAAATGGGCTTGCGGCTGCAAAACACTGCGTTCTCGGTCAACATCAAGGAGCGGCTCGACTTTTCGTGCGCCCTGTTCGATGCCGAGGGCAACCTGATCGCGAATGCACCGCATATTCCGGTACACCTTGGATCGATGGGCGAGAGCATCAAGACCATCATCCGCGAAAACGCCGGCAAGATGCATCAGGGCGATGTGTTCATGCTCAACGACCCGTACCACGGCGGCACGCATTTGCCCGACATCACCGTGATCACGCCCGCTTTCGATGCCACCGGTGAGCGCATCCTGTTCTATGTCGGATCGCGCGGTCACCATGCCGATATCGGCGGCATCACGCCGGGATCGATGCCGGCCAACAGCAAGGTAGTCGAGGAAGAAGGCGTGCTGATCAACAATTTCCAGCTGGTGCGCAACGGCCAGTTCCTCGAAGCCGAGACCATCGCCCTGCTCGGATCGGGCCGCTATCCGGCGCGCAATATCCCGCAAAACATTGCCGATCTGCAAGCCCAGATTGCGGCCAACCAGAAAGGCGTGGACGAGTTGCTGAAGATGGTCGAGCACTTCGGACTCGGCGTCGTGCAGGCCTACATGCAGCATGTGCAAGACAATGCCGAGGAGGCGGTGCGGCGGGTCATCACGTCACTGAAGGATTCGAGTTACACCTACCGGCTCGACAATGGCGCGCTGATCAAAGTGGCGATCCGGGTGGATCAGGCTACGCGCAGCGCAGATATTGATTTCACCGGCACCTCGCCGCAACTCGACAATAACTTCAATGCGCCCAGTGCGATCTGCATGGCTGCCGTGCTGTATGTGTTCCGCACGCTGACCGACGATGAGATCCCGCTCAATGCCGGTTGCCTGAAGCCGCTCAATGTCATCATCCCGGCCGGCTCCATGCTCAACCCGCATTATCCGGCAGCGGTGGTATCGGGCAACGTCGAAACCTCCAGTTGCGTCACCAATGCACTGTATGGCGCGCTCGGCGTACTGGCCTCGTCACCGGGAACGATGAACAACTTCACGTTCGGCAATGACGAGCACCAGTACTACGAAACCATCGCAGGTGGCTCGGGTGCCGGCAAAGGTTTCGATGGTACCGATGTCGTGCAGACCCACATGACAAACTCGCGCCTGACCGATCCGGAAATCCTCGAATGGCGTTATCCGGTGCGGCTCGACAGTTATGAAATCCGGCCGCATTCGGGTGGCGTCGGCAAATGGCATGGCGGCAATGGAGGGACGCGCAAGATCCGCTTCCTGGAAAAAATGAGTGCGTCTATCCTGTCGAACAATCGCCTTGTCGCTCCGTTTGGTGCAGCCGGTGGTGGTGACGGCGAATGCGGCAAGAACACTGTCCTGCGGCACGATGGCAGCACCGAGGAATTGGGCTTTGTTGCCAGTACCGAGATGGAACCGGGGGATGTCTTCGTCATTGAAACGCCGGGTGGCGGAGGATTTGGCAAGGCCGATTGACCTGCGTCGCCAATTGAAAAGCCGCTCGTCTCTGACTAGGGCGAGCGGCTTTTTTTGAATCAAAAGAGGAGTTGGCGTGCTTGGTGAAATGCCCTTCGGTTATTGCATCTACGAACGGTGGTGGTGCGCTGGGTGCCATAACCGAAGGGCATTGCACCGACTGGTCCGCAGGCTGTCGCGCGCAACCAAAAACCACTCCCGAATTCGAGAGAAAAAGCCTCCCCCTCAAATCTCGACTTGCGTCCCCAATTCAATCACGCGATTGCTAGGAATCCGGTAATAGTCTGCCGCATCCCGCGCATTGCGCGACATCGTCGCGAACAGCCGTTCGCGCCACAGCGCCATGCCACCGTTGCCAACCGTCGGGATCACGGTCTGACGAGAAATGAAGAACGAGGTTTCCATCACCTCAAGTTCGACACCAACATTCTGGCACGCCTGCAAGGCTGCAGGAATATCACGGTCGTCCTTGAAACCGTAATCAACATAGACCTGGTAGCAATCATGACCCAGCGGTTGCACCGTGACGCGTTCCGATTCCGGCACACGCGGAATATGCCGGTTACGGATGGTCAGGAACAACACCTGTTCGTGCAGCACCTTGTTGTGGGCCAGGTTGTGCAGCATCGCATGCGGCACGCCATCGCCTTCGCCGCGCAGGAAAATTGCGGTGCCGGGCACCCGCGTCGGCGGACTCATGAACAACGAGATCAGGAACTGTTCGAGCGGAATCGCGTGCTTCTGCAGGTTATCAAACACCAATTGACGGCCGCGCTTCCAGGTCATCATGATCGTGAACATGATCGCGCCCAGCACCAGCGGGAACCAGCCACCGTGTGCCACCTTGAGCAGGTTGGCCGAAAAGAAGGCACTGTCGATCACAAAGAAAAACCCGGTCGCCAGGATGCAGATCCAGAAATTGTAGCGCCATGCGTAGCGCACCACGAAGAAGGTCAGGATGGTCGTCGTCGTCATTGTCGCCGTGACCGCGATGCCGTAGGCAGCAGCGAGGTTAGTCGAGGAACCGAAGCCGACCACCGCCAGGATCACCACCAGCAATTGAATCCAGTTGGCGGTCGGAATATAAATCTGGCCAATTTCGCGTTCGGAGGTATGGTCGACCCGCATGCGCGGCAAGAATCCCAACGAGATCGCTTGCTGGGTCATCGAGAACGTGCCGGAAATGGTGGCCTGCGAGGCGATCACGGTGGCCATCGTCGACAAAATGACCAGCGGATAAATACTCCAGGCACCCAGCTGGCTGTAGAACGGATTCGTGATCATTTCCGGGTTCGCCAGCAACAAGCCGCCCTGCCCGAGATAATTGAGCGCCAGCGCCGGAAACACGATCAGCGACCACGCCAGCCGGATCGGCCGCCGGCCAAAATGACCCATGTCGGCATACAGTGCTTCGGCCCCGGTGAAGGCCAGCACGATCGCACCGAGTGCAATGAACGCCATCCAGGGATTGGCGACCAGGAAGGCCAGCGCGTACAGCGGGTTGAGTGCCAGCAGGATTTGCGGTACCCGAGCGATATTGATGACGCCCATGGTCGCCAGCGCCGCAAACCAGACCAGCATCACGATGCCAAACCACTTGCCGATGCCGGCCGAACCCTTGTACTGGACCAGATATAAGGCCACCAGCACGACCACCGTCAACGGCACCACATAAGCCTTGAACGCCGGCGTCGCCAGCTCCAGTCCTTCGAACGCCGACAACACCGAAATCGCCGGTGTGATAACGCTGTCGCCATAAAACAGCGCCGCACCCAGTAACCCGACAATCGTCAGTGGTCGGTACCACGCCGACTTGTTGGTGACCGATGACAGCGCCAGCGCCATCAGCGCCATGATGCCGCCTTCGCCACGGTTGTCGGCGCGCAGAATCAGCGTCACGTACTTCAGAGAAACGATGATCGTCAGACCCCAGACAATCAGCGACACAATCCCGAACAGATTGGTATGGTTGAGCGGAACCCCGTGACTGCCGGAAAATACTTCTTTCAGTGCATACAAGGGACTGGTGCCGATGTCGCCATAGACGACGCCAATGGCGCCCAGCGTCAGGCCAGCGAGATTTTTGGAAGAGGTCGAGGTCGTCATTGGAAACCGGTAACGTTGTTCGGGAGAGCAGTACATCGAATCAGGGAGCGAATCGTAGCACTGTTCGGCTTGCATTTTGCTGACAGAATCAACGACCAGCAACAACCCATCCACTTTTTATCATTACCGAATTGTCACTCCACAAATACGACCAAAACCATTTGTCGGGCGACGCTCACTTAATCGCAGCGAGCTGCGTGCGCTGAAGACACACCGGCACGGGGCCGGATGCCCGGTTGAGACCAGAATCAACCTGCGTCTGATTCCAACCCGATTCAACACCTACCCGCGCGTCGCGGGCTCTACTGCAGCATCGCGGACGCGCATCGACAACGGCAACGGCAACTCAACTACTTCGCGCCCATCAATATCTCCGGCAACCCGGTAGCGATTCCAGGAAACACGCAGAGCAGGATAACTGCAACAAACATCAAGCCAACGAACGGCATCACACCGACGATCACATCCTTGAGCGGAATGTCTGGCGCAATGTTCTTGATGACGAAAATATTCAGACCAACCGGCGGATGGATCAATCCCATTTCCATCACGATCGTCATCACGACACCAAACCAGATCAGATCGAAACCGGCTGCTTTCAGTGGCGGCAAAATGATCGGTGCTGTCATCAGAATGATCGATACCGGCGGCAGGAAAAAGCCGAACACAATCACCATCAGCAAGATCATCGCCAGCAGTACCCACTTCGACAAGGCCATCGCTACCACCGCTTGCGCCGCCGACTGACTGATGTGCAGATAGCTCATCACGTACGAGTACAGCAGCGACATGCCGATAATAAGCAGCAGCATCGAGGATTCCTTGATCGTCGAACTGAGGATGGGGGCGAGATCACGCGGTTTCCAGATGCCATAGACAATGGCGATCAGCACCAATGCCAGCATCGCACCAAGGCCGGCTGTTTCCGACGGTGTGGCATAACCACCGTACAGTGCCACCATCACGCCGAGCAACAGCACGATGAACGGCAATACACGCGGCAGCATTTCGACTTTTTGCGCCAGCGTGAAATGTTCGACTTCGAGGTAAGCCGAAGCCGTGCCGTTGGCGAGGAAAGCCGCATGGGCAAGCCGGTATTCCTTGCGTGCGCGATACACTGCATAGCCCGAGAACAGCCCGACCAGCAACACGCCCGGCCCGATCCCGGCGAGGAACAACCGGCCCAGCGATTGCTCGGCGGCGACCGCGTACAAGATCATCGTGATCGATGGCGGCAGCAAAATACCCAGTGTGCCCCCGGCGGCTATGATGCCGGCAGCAAATCCGGGCGAGTATCCTCGCCGGCGCATTTCCGGAATCCCGGCAGAGCCGATCGCCGAACACGTCGCTGGCGACGACCCGGCCATCGCGGCAAACAGCGCGCAGGCGAACACGTTGGCAATACCAAGACCGCCCGGCACCTTGTGCAGCCAGGTGTGAATGGCCGAATACAGATCTTTTCCGGCCGGCGATTTGCCGATTGCCGCGCCCTTCAGGATGAACAGCGGAATCGACAACAACGTGATCGATGCCATCTCTTCATAGACGTTTTGCGTCACCGTATCGAGCGACGAAGCCGGCATGAAAAAATACATGAATGTCACTGCCACCACACCCAGCGCATACGCAATCGGCATACCGGAAAACATCACCACCAGCGTGGCCACGCCATACATCAGGCCCAGGGTCAATTCACTCATGACGCGCTCCGCTTGTCAGATTTATTGGTCGCACGCACAAGTACCTGCATCGCGATCTGCACCGACAGCAAGCTCATACCAAATGCCATCATCCCGTATGGAATCCATAGCGGAGGCGCAAAGGTCGAACTGGTCGTAAAACCCTCTGAATAGGCTTCATGGAACAACGACCACGACTTCCACGAAAAAAACACGCAGAACAGCAGCGACAGCACATCGACAAACATCATCCGCGCCGCATTGACGCGCGGCGGCAAGATGGACGCCAACGCTTCGATGCCGATATGGCCACGCAGCGATTGCACATAGGCGCAGCAAAAAAAAGTCACGCCGACCAGCATGAAGACCGACGCTTCATCCTGCCAGTCAGTCGGCAGCTTGAAAAAATAGCGCGACACCACCGAATACGTCAGCACCAGCGCAGTGAGGATCAACGCTCCCATCGACAGCATCAGCAAGCCGTGATTGAAAGCATCAAGCGCCTTCGACAACTTGGCCACCAACGGATGATCGGGAACCGCCGGCCCTTTCGCCGGCTCCAGTTCGAAGCCGTGACTCACAGAGTTTTCTCCGCCAGCTTGAGCAAATTGGCGCAATTGGCATTGCGCTCCGCATAATCTTTCCAGGCGGTCGTGCGGGCGATGTTTTGCCATTTCTTGACGGTGGCTTCGTTCAGATCCACCACCTTCGCGCCGGCTTTCTGATAGACCGCAGCCACCAGCGAATCATCGGCTTGTGCCGACTTGCGCGCCATTGTTTCAAGCTCGCCACCGACGGCCATGATGATGGCTTGCTGGTCCTTGCTCAATTTGTCGAAAACAACTTTCGACATCATCAACGGTTCGAACATGAACCAGTAAGCCTTGCCGCGACCGGTGGTCAGACTCTTCGAGACTTCTTCGAGACGAAACGAAATCAGCGAGGTCGACGAGGTCAGCGCGGCATCCATCGCGCCGGTCTGCATCGCGGCATAAATTTCATTCGACGGCAGCGACACCACGGCCGCACCGGCGGCTTTCAGGATCAGATCCATCTCGCGCGAACCGCCACGGATTTTCAGGCCCTTTGCATCTTCCGGCTCGACGATAGGAATCGTGCGTGACGCAACACCGCCGGCTTGCCAGATCCAGCTGACGACGACGATGCCTTTGTCGAGCAACAGCCGATTGAGTTCGCGGCCGACTTCGGCATTTTTCCAGCCATAGCCCTGCTCATAAGAAGTCACCAGACCCGGCATCAGGCCGATGTTCACTTCCGGCATTTCACCACCGGCATACGACAGCGGCACCAGCGACAAGTCGAGCGCACCCTTGCGCATTGATGAAAACTGCGCATTGGTTTTCATCAATGACGAACCCGGATAAATCTCGAATTTCAGGCTGCCCTTGCTGCGCTTTTCGACTTCGGTCGCGAACTGGCGGCACAGGCGATCACGGAAATCGCCTTCGGTGGCAGTGCCACCGGGGAACTGATGCGAAATCTTGAAAACCGTGGTCTGAGCCCAGGCGGCAGGGATGGAAAATAATGGGCTGGCCGCGATCGCGCCCAGCAAGTTTCTGCGGGTAATTGAAAACATGATGTCTCCTCAATGGGATGGTGAGTGCCTATGTTGGCGATGACTGCTCTTTTGATGCATACAAGAATATATTTATCGTATGCAATGTCAAGAAAAAACTGCCGTATACTCGATGGTAGTCAATCAATGTTATGGTGAAATCATCAAAAATATCAATAATTCAGCCAAATATCGCAATTCGAATTTGCACGAAGTCTGCCAAAAATTGTCCTTCACGGCAATACGGCACAACCACTACCCATTGCCCACGTGCGTGCGCGATAACAATCTTTCTGTACGGCACCAACCATGACGACGCTGACCACAGGCCTGACCCTGTTCAGCGTGGCGATGCTGGCCGGAGGCATCAATGCGGTCGCCGGCGGCGGTTCGTTCCTGACCTTCCCGGCCCTGCTGCTGACCGGCATGCCCGGCATTGCCGCCAATGCCACCAACAACACCGCAATGTGGCTGGGCACGGCAGCCAGTGCGCATGGCTATCGCGAAGAATTGCGCCAGACCAGCGCGGTCAACCTGCGACTGGTGGTGTCGAGTGGCCTCGGCAGCATCATCGGTGCGTTGCTGGTGCTGTGGACGCCGGAAGTCGCCTTCAACAAGGCGGTGCCGTTCCTGTTGCTGGCGGCGACATTGCTGTTCATCCTCGGCCCGATGCTGTCACGCCGTCACGGCGAGCAACCGGACGTGATGATCCTGCCGCGCTGGGCCATGCCAGCACAATTTTTCCTGGGGATTTACGGCGGTTATTTCGGTGCCGGCGTCGGCATTGCCACACTGGCCTTGCTCGGCCAGATCGGTTTTACCCGCATCCACCAGATGAATGGCCTGAAGACCTTGCTGACCTCGTGCATGAACGGCATCGCGGTGATTCCGTTTGCCATTGCCGGGGCCATCGTCTGGCACTGGGCGCTGGTCATGTGCGGCGGCGCGGTCATCGGCGGCTATATCGGCGCGCGCCTGGCGCGCAAGGCGTCACCGCGACTGATCCGCTTGATCGTGATCGTGGTGGCAGTCGGGATGACGGCTTATTTTTTCTGGAAGACGTATTTCCAACGATAACTGGCAAGACAAAAAACTTACGGTCTCAAATAAAAAGTAACTTAAATGGCAAATTCAATTAATCAATAATTTATTTGTTGAATTGATTTTCTGAAGGTAGAGTGCGGATCGTTACTCACTTTCGGAATTGCCATGTCCGTCTCTCCTGCCCGTTTTGCTTTGCGCACTACTTTTCAAATGACTGTTCTGCTGGGGGCGATGGTACTGACCGGATGCGCCAGCATGGCACCGATGGCACTGACCAGCGCCGCCCTGAAACAGCAATCCGAAGCCGATCGCGCCACCGCCCGACGCGACGTGCCACCGATCACCGGCGCACTGAGCCTCGAAGAAGCCATTGCCCGCGCCCTCAAGTACAACCTCGACCGCCGCGCACGCATGATGGAAGAGGCGCTGGCGCTGAACACGTTCGAAGCCGGCAAGTTCGACATGCTGCCCAAACTGGTGGCCTCTGCCGGTTATCGCAGCCGCAATGAGGACCTGGTCACGCGCTCGATCGACTCGGTCACCGGTGCGCCGTCGCTGGCCAACCCGGCCATTTCGAGTGAACGCAATCACAGCAACGCCGACCTTGGCCTGACCTGGAGCCTGCTCGATTTTGGCTTGAGCTATTACGGCGCGCAGCAAAATTCCGACCGTATCCTGATCGCCACCGAGCGTCGCCGCAAAGCCATGCACATCCTGATCCAGGATGTGCGCACCGC
>CANFED010000039.1 GCA_947445995.1 Oxalobacteraceae bacterium
CGATCTCGACGAGCATCAAGGATTGCCTGCGTTGCGGCAAATGCAAACCGGTCTGTGCCACGCATGTGCCGCGCGCCAACCTGCTGTACTCGCCACGCAATAAAATCCTTGCCACCTCGCTGCTGGTCGAAGCCTTCCTGTACGAAGAACAGACCCGGCGCGGCATCTCGATCAAGCACTGGGAAGAGTTCGAAGACGTCGCCGATCACTGCACGGTCTGCCACAAATGCCTGACGCCGTGCCCGGTCGATATCGACTTCGGCGAAGTGTCGATGAACATGCGCAACCTGCTGCGCAAGATGAACAAGAAGTCCTTCAATGCCGGGACCACCGCATCGATGTTCTTCCTCAATGCGACCGATCCGGCGACCATCAACGCGACCCGTCAGGTCATGATCGGCTGGGGCTACAAGGCCCAGCGCCTGGGCAATGACATCCTGAAAAAGTTTGCGAAGAAGCAGACCAAGGCACCGCCATCAACCCACGGCAAAGCGCCGATCCGCGAACAGGTCATCCACTTCATCAACAAGAAGATGCCGGGTAATTTGCCGAAGAAAACTGCGCGTGCCTTGCTCGATATCGAAGACGACAAGATCGTCCCGGTGATCCGCGATCCGAAGAACACCACGGCCGACACCGAAGCGGTGTTCTACTTTCCGGGCTGCGGCTCGGAGCGGCTGTTCTCGCAAGTCGGACTGGCCACGCAAGCGATGCTGTGGCATGCCGGCGTGCAAACCGTGCTGCCGCCGGGTTACCTGTGTTGCGGTTATCCGCAACGCGGTTCGGGCGATTTCGACAAGGCCGAAAAAATCATCACCGATAACCGTGTGCTGTTTCACCGGATGGCCAACACGCTCAACTACCTCGACATCAAGACCGTCGTGGTGTCGTGCGGCACCTGCTATGACCAGTTGCAGGGCTACGAATTCGAGAAGATTTTTCCGGGTTGCCGGATTATCGACATCCATGAATTCCTGCTCGAAAAGAACGTCAAGCTTGAAGGCGTCACCGGCACGCGCTATATGTATCACGACCCCTGCCACAGCCCGATGAAATTGCAGGACCCGCTGAAAACCGTCAACAGTCTGATCACGACGATTGACGACCAGAAGATCGAAAAGAACGATCGCTGCTGCGGCGAGTCCGGCACGCTGGCGGTGTCCCGGCCCGATATCTCGACCCAGATCCGCTTTCGCAAGGAAGAGGAAATGGTCAAGGGTGTCGACAAGGTCCGCGCCGATGGTTTCACCGGCGAGGTCAAGATACTGACCAGTTGCCCTTCCTGCCTGCAGGGTCTGTCGCGCTACGACGAAGATTCCGGCACCGATGCCGATTACATCGTCGTCGAAATGGCGCGCCATATCCTCGGCCCGAACTGGTTGCCCGAGTACGTTGCCCGTGCCAATGCCGGCGGTATCGAACGGATTCTGGTGTAGTCGTGACGACCACCGTGTCCGCCTGCGAATTGTGCGACGCCGATGGCGGCGAAGTCATCGTGCGCAACGACCAGGTGCGCGTCGTGCTGGTCGACGACGCCCGCTATCCGGGTTTCTGCCGCGTGATCTGGAACGCGCATGCGGCCGAATTGACCGACCTGATTCCGGCCGATCGCAGCTTGTTGATGATGACCGTCTGCAAGGTCGAAACGGTGTTGCGACAAGTGATGACGCCGCACAAGATCAACCTCGCGGCGCTGGGCAACATGGTGCCGCATTTGCACTGGCATGTGATACCGCGCTACGTCGATGACGCACATTTCCCGGCACCGGTCTGGGCCGAAGCAGTGCGCGTACCCACGCCTGCATCACTCGCCGCGCGGATGGCCTTGTTGCCTGCCTTGCGCCGCGCGCTGGTGCAGGCATTGAGCGCATGACCCTTAACTTTTTTCGGAAAACTTATTCATGACAGGTTCCAAACAATCCCCGCCGAAAGCCAGTCCGACCGGACTGACCGTGCACCGCAAGTCCCGTCTGCTGGAAATCGGCTTTGACGATGGCCAGAATTTTTCATTGCCGTTTGAATTGCTGCGCGTGTATTCGCCGTCGGCGGAAGTGCGCGGTCACGGTCCCGGCCAGGAAACGCTGCAGACCGGCAAGCGCGATATCGATATCACCGCGCTGGAGCCGATCGGCAACTATGCGGTGCAGGCGCAGTTTTCAGACGCGCACGACACCGGGATTTATTCGTGGGAGTATCTGCATTGGCTGGGCGAGAACCAGCCCGCCTTGTGGGATGACTACATCGCGCGTTTGCAGGCAGCCGGCCATGCAGGCGAGAGCGGTCGCGACGTGATCGCTATAGCCAAAGCCAAAGGCAGCGGCAAGTCGTGTGGTTGAACCTGGCGGCTACCTCTTCCGTCATTGTGACTGCGGTGCACCGCGTGGGCACGATAAGTCTGTGCCCACCCTACGATATTTTTATTCGGATTAGCCCATGACCAATACCACCCACTTCGGTTATCAAACCGTCGACGAACAAGACAAGGTCCATAAAGTCGCCGAAGTATTTCATTCGGTCGCCGCCAAGTACGATGTGATGAACGACCTGATGTCGGTCGGACTGCACCGTCTGTGGAAGGCGTTCACGATTGCGCAGGCAGGCATCCGTCCCGGCTTCAAGGTGCTCGATATCGCCGGCGGCACCGGTGACCTTGCCAAGGCGTTTGCCGGCAAGGCCGGATCGACCGGCGAAGTCTGGTTGACGGACATCAATGAATCGATGTTGCGGGTCGGGCGCGACCGGCTCTTGAACAACGGCCTGTCGACCCCAACCTTGCTGTGTGACGCCGAGAAGTTACCGTTTCCCGATAATTACTTTGACCGCGTCAGTGTCGCTTTCGGCTTGCGCAACATGACGCACAAGGATCTTGCGCTGGCAGAAATGCGCCGGGTACTGAAGCCGGGTGGGAAACTGCTGGTACTGGAATTTTCCAAAGTCTCGCCGGTATTGCAAAAGCCGTACGACGTGTATTCGTTTTCAGTGTTGCCGTGGCTGGGTCAGCGCATTGCCGGTGATGCCGATAGTTACCGCTATCTGGCCGAGTCGATTCGCATGCACCCGGATCAGGAAACGCTGAAAACAATGATGCAGGAAGCGGGTTTTGGTCGGGTCGATTACTTTAATCTCACAGCAGGCGTGGCTGCTCTTCACACCGGTATTAAATTCTAGGAGTACTGAATGAAAAAATATTTGCTAATAATGATTCTGGCATTCGGTGCGCTGTCGATGGTGGCAAGCGAAGTCGCTGCCAAGCGCATGGGTGGCGGTGGTTCGTTTGGTCGTCAGTCGCAAGGCGTCAGCCGGCAAGCGCCTAGCCAGTCCTCACAAGCGGCAAGCCAGGCGCGTCCGGCCACGCCGGCAGCGGCACCGGGCGTGACGCCGCCGAAGCCAGCCAGTCCTTGGCGCGGCATGCTGGGCGGCGCGTTGCTCGGTCTGGGTCTCGGCGCGATGCTGTCGCACTTCGGTCTCGGTGGCGCGATGGCCAGCATGATCAGCACCTTGCTGATGGTGGGCTTGCTGGCGGCTGCGGCATTCTTCATTTACCGCATGTTCAAAGGCAAGACGGAGGATCGCAGCAAGCCGGGTTATGCCGGCGGCTATGATGCGGGCAGCACCAGCAGCACCAACAGCAGCAGCAACAGCAATTACACGCCAGAGATTGGTTCGCGTATCGAGCCCGTGGCGCAACCGGCTGCACTGCAATCGGTGCCGCTGGCCAGTGGTGCGGCGGCCGTACCGTTCGGCGTACCGGCTGACTTCGATGTGCCAGGTTTCCTGCGTAATGCAAAGACCTATTTCATCCGCCTGCAAGCAGCGTGGGACAAGGCCGACATCAACGATATCCGTGAATTTACGTCGTCAGAAATGTTTGCCGAACTGCGCCTGCAAATTCAGGAGCGCGGTGCCTCGGTCAATGTCACTGACGTGGTCAGGATTGATGCCGAACTGATGGGTGTCGAAACCATTGGCGGCGATTATCTGGCCAGCGTGAAGTTTTCCGGCCTGATCAAGGAATCCGAAAACGCACCGGCCGAACCGTTCGCCGAAGCATGGAACCTGTCGAAACCGACCTCCGGCCAAGGTGGATGGGTACTGGCTGGTATCCAGCAATTGTCCTGATTGACTAGTGCCCGGTCGGCAAATCAGCTTGCCGTCCGCAAACTGCTAAACTCGAACCGCCCGTGTATGGTCACTGGCGGTTTTTTTTATTGACGATGACACTCTCTCCTCTCCCCCAAGTTGCACCCGCCGCCATCAATCACTTGCTGGCTCCCGAATCGTGGGCGCGTACCCGACTCATCGCACATGCCGGCAAGGTTGCCTGTTTTGATCTTGGCTTGTTCGCGCTGTCCTTGCACATCGAACCGGACGGCTATGTCAGCGCCGCCGCCGCAGATGCGGTCGCCAGCGTGACGATCCGCATCAAGCCCGCTGACCTGCCGCTGATCATGGCCAACCGGGCGCGGGCTTTTTCGTATGTCAGCATTGATGGCGACGCCGATCTGGCCAACACGATTTCGCAACTGAGCCAGTCGCTGCGCTGGGAAGCCGAGGCCGACCTCAGTCGTCTGGTCGGCGATGTCGCCGCGGTACGGCTGGTCGCCGGCGCGAAGGCGCTGGTGCAGACGATAACCAGCACCCAACAAAAACTGGCTGAAACCACTGCCGAATATTTTCTGGAAGAGAACCCGATGTTGATGCGCCCGCAAGCGGTACGTGAATTTGCCACCGACGTGGCGCGCTTGCGCGACGATGTCGAACGCATGGCCAAACGCATCGCGCGCCTGAAAGGGCGGACGCAATGAGTTTATTGAACTTCAAGTTCCTGCGGGTTCTTAAAATTGCCCGTGTCGCCATCAAGTACGGACTCGACGATATCGCGATGTCGGGTCTGAAAATTCCGCGTACCGCCAAGCTGATTGACACCCTGATTTTCTGGCGTGACATCTCGGCACCGCGTGGCGAACGGCTGCGTCGTGCACTCGAAGAACTCGGTCCGATTTTCGTCAAGTTTGGCCAGGTGCTGTCGACCCGGCGCGACCTGATGCCAGCCGATATCGCCGAAGAACTGACCAGTCTGCAAGACCGCGTGCCGCCGTTCGATTCCGAACTGGCGATCGCACAAATCACCAAGTCGCTGGGTGCTCATCCGTCGGAACTGTTCGCCAGTTTTGATCGGGTGCCGGTGGCCTCGGCCTCGATTGCGCAAGTGCACTTTGCGGTGCTCAAGGATGGTCGCGAGGTCGCGGTCAAGGTGCTGCGTCCGGGCATGAAAAAATCGATCGACGAAGATGTCGCGCTGATGCATGTGGCCGCCGGACTGGTCGAACGCCTGTGGGCCGATGCCAAGCGACTCAAGCCGCGTGAAGTGGTCGGCGAGTTTGACAAGTACCTGCACGATGAACTGGACCTGATGCGCGAAGCAGCCAACGGCAGCCAGTTGCGGCGCAATTTTGCCGACTCGACCTTGCTGATGGTGCCGGAGATGATGTGGGATTACTGCTCGTCGTCGGTGATCGTGATGGAGCGCATGAAGGGGATTCCGATCTCGCGCATCGACAAGCTGGTCGCTGCCGGCGTCGACATGAAAAAGCTCTCCAGCGATGGCGTCGAAATCTTTTTTACGCAGGTGTTTCGGGATGGCTTCTTCCACGCCGACATGCATCCGGGGAACATCCTGGTGTCCATCGAACCGGCCACACTGGGCCGTTACATTGCGCTCGATTTCGGCATCGTCGGTACGCTCAATGACTTCGACAAGGACTACCTGTCGCAAAATTTTCTGGCGTTTTTCCGGCGCGATTACAAGCGCGTGGCCGAAGCGCATATCGAGTCCGGTTGGGCACCAAAAGAAACCCGTGTTGATGAGCTCGAATCGGCCGTGCGTGCCTGTTGCGAACCGATCTTCGACCGGCCACTGAAAGACATCTCGTTCGGTCAGATTCTGCTGCGCCTGTTCCAGACTTCGCGCCGCTTCAATGTCGAAGTGCAGCCGCAACTGGTGTTGCTGCAAAAGACCTTGCTCAATATCGAAGGGCTGGGTCGTCAGCTCGATCCCGACCTTGATCTCTGGAAAACCGCCAAGCCGTATCTGGAACGCTGGATGACCGAGCAGGTTGGCTGGCGCGGGCTGGTCGAGCGCCTCAGGGCCGAAGCGCCGCACTACAACAAATTGCTGCCGCAACTGCCGCGCATGGTGCATCAGGCGCTGGCGCAGATCGCCCAGCCCAATGACAATAACAAGGTCTTGCTGGTGGCCTTGCTGGCCGAACAGCGTCGCACCAATCGGCTCATCAGCACTGTCGTGTACTTCTCGGCCGGGCTGATCGGCGGCTTGCTGCTGGTGCGCTTTGTCGGGCGCTGGCTGGCCTGGTCGTTCTGATGGCGACGCCGCATTTCACCGAGCGCGATCCGCTCGCGCCGGGTTTCTGGAACCAGCGTTTCGAGCAGCAATTCACGCCGTGGGATCAGGGCGGCGTGCCGGCCGGGCTGATGCGTTTCGTAGCGCAATCGCCGGCACCATTGACGACGCTGATACCCGGCTGCGGCATGGGCTACGAAGTACGTCATCTGGCGCAAGCCGGCTGGCCCGTGACGGCGATTGATTTCTCGCCGGCAGCCGTGGCGATGGCGCAAGCCGCATTGGGTGAATTTGCCGGCCATGTGCAGCAAGCTGACTTTTTCAGTTTTGAGCCTGCGCAACCCGTGGGCTTTATTTATGAGCGAGCATTTCTGTGTGCGATGCCGCGCACGCGCTGGAGCGCGATTGTTGCGCAATGGGCGGCACTGCTGGCACCCGGTGCGCTGCTTGGCGGATTTTTCTTTTACGACGATGCGCCCAAAGGTCCGCCATTCGGGGCCGACCGTGCCGCGCTCGATGCGCTGATGTTGCCGCATTTTTCACTGATCGAAGATGTGCCTGCCACCGATTCGATTGCGGTATTTGAAGGCAAGGAACACTGGCAGTTATGGCAGCGGCGCTGACGGATCGCTGAGCCGCTGCGGAGGGACAGACTGATCAGTGCCTGTACCAGCTTTCGCTATAATCATTGAACTGTTTTTCTCTTCCACTTTGCGCCCAAGGACCCGCCATGCACGCCCTCATCTGGTTTGTCATTCTCTACTGGGTGATATCGGTCGGCATCGGTCTGTACGCGGCGCGCTATGTCAATAACTCCAGGGATTACGCGCTGGCCGGTCGCGCGCTGCCGATGTCGGTCGTCACGGCCACCGTGTTTGCCACCTGGTTCGGTTCGGAAGCCGTACTCGGCATCTCGTCGACGTTCGTCAAGGAAGGTTTGCGTGGCGTCATCGCCGATCCGTTCGGCTCCTCCATGTGCCTGATCCTGGTCGGCCTGTTCTTCGCCCGTCCTCTGTACCGGATGAACCTGTTGACCATTGGCGACTTCTACCGCAACAAGTTTGGCCGTGCGGTCGAGGTGCTGGTAACGATCTGCATCGTGGTTTCGTATCTCGGCTGGGTGGCGGCGCAGATCAAGGCACTCGGGCTGGTGTTCAATGTGGTTTCCGGCGGTGCGATCCCGATGGATGTCGGCATGATGATCGGTGCGGCCAGTGTGCTGGTCTACACGCTGATGGGTGGCATGTGGGCAGTCGCGGTGACCGACTTCCTTCAGATGATCATCATCGTGCTCGGCATGCTCTACATCGGCTGGGAAGTCTCGGCGATGGCCGGTGGTGCTTCGGCGGTGGTGGCGCATGCGGCCAACGCCGGCAAGTTCGAATTCTGGCCGGCGCCGACGTCGCGTGAGGTGCTGTGGTTCGGTGCGGCATGGATCACGATGATGCTGGGCTCGATTCCGCAACAGGACGTGTTCCAGCGTGTCGGTGCTTCGAAGAATGAAAAAATTGCTGGTCGGGCCTCGATTCTTGGCGGCGTGATGTACTTCTGCTTCGCCTTCATCCCGATGTTTCTGGCCTACTCGGCGACCCTGATCGACCCGCAGATGGTGGCCGAACTGATCGACAAGGACCCGCAGCTGATCCTGCCGACGCTGATCATGACCAAGGTGCCGCTGATCGCGCAGGTGATGTTTTTTGGCGCGCTGCTGTCCGCCATCAAGAGCTGCGCCAGCGCGACGCTGCTGGCACCGTCGATCACCTTCACCGAAAATATCCTGAAGGGTCTGTTGCCCGTGCAGACCGACAAGCAATTTTTGCTCGGCATGCGCGTCGTGCTGGTGATTTTCACGGTGATCGTCACCGCCTTTGCGCTGCATAGCCAGTCGAGCATTTACAAGATGGTCGAGAACGCCTACAAGGTCACGCTAGTGGCGGCGTTCGTGCCGCTGGCGCTGGGCTTGTACTGGAAACCCGCGACCCGACAGGGTGCGCTGGCCTCGATCGCCTTCGGTTTGTCGTCGTGGCTACTGCTCGAATGGCTCGCGCCGGACGGTTACTGGCCGCCGCAACTGGTCGGTGTCGTGCTGAGTCTGGCCGCCATGCTGCTGGGGTCGCTGTTGCCGCAGGTGCGGCGCACGCCGGTGGCTGCGCAGCAGGGCTGATGTTTGAATGGCATTGACTTGCCGCAATCCCCTCCGGTTCGCTGCTGAAACCCTCTATAATCCAATCTTTTGATCGCTCTCTGTCAGGGATTTTTTCATGCCGATTTATGCGTACCGCTGCGAAGCGTGTGGTTTTGCCAAAGATGTACTGCAAAAGATGTCCGATCCCAAGTTGACCGAATGCCCGGAATGCGGCAAAGATACTTTCAAAAAGCAACTGACCGCCGCTGGCTTTCAGCTCAAGGGCACCGGCTGGTATGCAACAGATTTTCGTGGCGGCACCGGAACCAATGTGCCGCCGGCCGCTCACGCAGAGCCGGCCAAGACCGGCGAAACGGCTGCTGCTACGCCCACGCCCGCGCCTGCGGCCCCGGCTGCTGCAGCGCCAGCCAAGTCCGACTCTGGCGGCGGTACGCCGTCGGCAACCTGATTTTTTGATACGCCACTGCGGTGGCAACAAGGCCAGTTCACCATGCTTCGACAATATTTCGTCACCGGATTGCTTATTCTGGTCCCGCTGGCGATTACGCTGTGGGTCATCAATCTGATCATCGGCACTATGGACCAGTCCTTGTTGCTGCTGCCGATGCGCTGGCGACCGGAAGTGCTGTTCGGTTTTGCGATACCGGGCCTGGGCACCATCCTGACCTTGCTGATCATTTTCGTCACTGGCCTGGCGACGCGCAATTTTGTCGGCAACCATGTCGTGATCTGGTGGGAACTTCTGCTGACCCGCATTCCGGTAGTCAACTCGATTTATTCCAGCGTCAAGCAAGTCTCGGATACCTTGTTGTCGTCGTCCGGCAATGCCTTTCGCAAGGCCGTGCTGGTCGAATATCCGCGCCGCGGCAGCTGGACCATCGCTTTCCTTACCGGCGTGCCGGGCGGCGATGTACGCAATCATCTGGTGGGCGATTTCATTAGCATCTATGTGCCGACCACGCCGAATCCGACCTCGGGATTTTTCCTGATGGTGCCGCGCGACGAGACCATCGAACTCGACATGACGGTCGATGCTGCACTCAAGTACATCGTCTCGATGGGCGTTGTCGCTCCCGAGCATTTCGAAAAAAAAATCATCATTGATCCTGCCAAGGTAACGACCTGAGGCCTGCGGGCACCGGTCGAACACGGCAGACACCTGAACAACTGAAACACTGAATACGGAAACCGAACATGTCCATGCGAACTCATTATTGCGGCCTCACTACTGAGGCACTCCTCGGTCAAACTGTCAGCCTGTGCGGCTGGGTCCATCGCCGGCGCGACCACGGCGGCGTCATCTTCATCGACTTGCGCGACCGCGAAGGCCTGGTGCAAGTCGTCTGCAATCCCGAGCAAGCCGACGTCTTCAGCACAGCCGAAATCGTGCGCAATGAATTTTGCATGCGCGTCACTGGCGTGGTCCGCTTGCGTCCTGACGGCACGACCAACAACAACCTGCCATCGGGCAAGATCGAAGTGCTGTGCGAGCAGCTCGAAGTCCTCAATCCATCGGTCACGCCGCCTTTCCAGCTTGATGATGACAACCTCTCCGAGACCACCCGCCTGACCCATCGCGTGCTGGACCTGCGTCGTCCGCAGATGCAGAACAACCTGCGCCTGCGCTACAAGGTAACGATGGAAGTGCGCAAGTTTCTTGACCAGCACGGCTTTATCGATATCGAAACACCGATGCTGACCAAGTCGACACCGGAAGGCGCGCGCGATTATCTGGTGCCGTCACGCGTCAATGCCGGCCAGTTCTTTGCGTTGCCGCAGTCGCCGCAACTGTTCAAGCAATTGCTGATGGTGGCCAACTTCGATCGGTACTACCAGATCGTCAAATGCTTCCGCGATGAAGACTTGCGGGCCGATCGCCAGCCTGAATTTACCCAGATCGATTGCGAAACCTCGTTCATGAACGAACAGGAAATCCGCGACCTGTTCGAAGGCATGATTCGCCTGGTCTTCAAGAACGCGCTCGACATCGACTTGCCGAACCCGTTCCCGGTGATGCCGTACTCGGAGTCGATGGGCCTGTACGGGTCAGACAAGCCCGACATGCGCGTCAAGCTGGTCTTCACCGACCTGACCGACGTGATGAAAGATGTCGACTTCAAGGTCTTCTCGGGCGCAGCCAACATGCTCGGCGGTCGGGTAGTCGGCATGCGCGTACCGGGCGGTAGCGCCATGCCGCGTTCGGAAATCGATGCTTACACCCAGTTCGTCGGCATCTATGGTGCCAAGGGTCTGGCGTACATCAAGGTCAATGAAATCGCCAAGGGCCGCGAAGGGCTGCAATCGCCTATCGTCAAGAACCTGCATGACAGCGCGCTGGCAAGTATTCTCGCGCTGACCGGTGCCCAGGACGGCGACCTGATTTTCTTTGGTGCCGACAAGGCCAAGATCGTCAACGATGCAATCGGTGCCTTGCGCGTGAAAGTCGGTCATTCCGATTTCGGCAAGAAAAACGACTTGTTCGACGATGTCTGGAAACCGCTGTGGGTGGTGGACTTCCCGATGTTCGAATACGACGAGGAAGGCGATCGCTGGCATGCTGCGCACCATCCGTTCACGGCACCCAAGGATGGTCACGAAGACTTCCTCGAAACCGATCCGGGCCAGTGCATCGCCAAGGCCTACGACATGGTTCTCAATGGCTGGGAACTCGGTGGTGGTTCGGTCCGTATCCATCGTGCCGAAGTCCAGAGCAAGGTGTTTCGTGCAATGAAGATCGACGACGACGAAGCGCAACTCAAATTCGGCTTCCTGCTCGATGCGTTGCAATACGGTGCGCCACCGCATGGCGGACTGGCCTTCGGCCTCGACCGTATCGTCACGATGATGACCGGCGCCGATTCGATCCGCGACGTGATCGCCTTCCCGAAAACCCAGCGTGCACAATGCCTGCTGACACAGGCACCATCGCCGGTCGATGAGAAACAATTGCGCGAACTGCACATCCGTTTGCGTGCAGTGGAACCTGTCATCAAGGGGTAACCTGCGAAAAGTCCGTTTCAGGGCATAATCAAAAGGCGCGTATTTCCGCGCCTTTTTTTTGAGCCTGTCGATGACCACACCCCAATTCAAGATCCCCGAGTCCGTGCTCGTCGTGATCCACACCGCCGCCCTTGAAGTGCTGCTGATCCAGCGCACCGACAAGGCCGGTTTCTGGCAATCCGTCACCGGTTCCAAGGATGCCCTCGACGAGCCGCTGGCCTTCACGGCAGAACGCGAAGTGGCCGAAGAAACCGGTATCCTCATCAGCGCGAACGGCGCACCGTCGCCGGCCGACCTGCGCGACTGGCAGCTGGAAAACGTCTACGAAATCTATCCGGTCTGGCGTCACCGCTATGCGCCCGGCATCACGCGCAATACCGAACATGTGTTCAGCTTGCAGGTTCCGCGCGATATCGTCATTACTTTGTCCGCTCGCGAACATACAAGCTACCAGTGGCTACCGTATCATCAGGCCGCTGATCACTGCTTCTCACCGTCAAATGCCGAGGCCATCTTGCAACTGCCCGCACGGCTGCGCTCACCGGAGTCTCCAGGACCCACATGAAAATCCGTATTGCGACTTACAACATCCACAAGGGTGTCTCTTCGTTTGGTAACAAGCCGCGTATCGTTGCGCTCAAGCAGGCACTGACGACGATGCAGGCCAATGTCTATTTTTTGCAGGAAGTGCAGGGACGCCATGACGTGCTGGCAGCGCGCCACGCGGCATCGTGGCCGGGCCAGGCCCAGCATGAATTTCTTGCCGGCGAGTCGCACCAGTCAGTCTACGGAATGAATGCGGTCTACGACCACGGCCATCATGGCAATGCGCTGCTGAGCAATTTGCCGATCGCGTCATCGCGCAATCAGGATGTCTCGGATCACAAGTACGAATCGCGCGGCATCCTGCATTGCGTCATCCATCTCGACGAACTGCCGGTCCATTGTTATGTGATTCATCTCGGCCTCTTCGCCGGTGGACGACGCCGTCAGGCCGAGGCACTGATCGAGGCCGTGCTGGATTCGGCACCATCGGGTGCGCCGGTGATCATTGCCGGTGACTTCAATGACTGGGGCAACCATCTCAGTGAAGCGCTGCGGACCCGGCTTGGTGTGACCGAGGTGTTCGACGAGCGCGTGCCCAGCGTTGGCATGGGCAGCTTCCTGCGCCGTCTGCGCGGACCGAATGCCAAAATTCAGCCGGCGCGTACCTTCCCGGCGATGCTGCCATTTCTCCAGCTTGACCGGATTTACGTGCGCGGTTTCAGTATCGAATCGGCCGAAGTGCTGCATGGCGCGCTATGGGCAAGGTTGTCCGATCACGCGCCTATCGTGGCGACGTTGCAGCTGACATGAGGCAGGGAAAATGCGCGTGCGTCCGGTAGGTCTGGTCGCTGGAAACCAGTTACGCCTGCTTGAATGCGGTGCCGAATTTTTCCCTGCTCTGATTGCGGCGTTTGACGCCGCCAGAGTCGAGATCCACCTCGAAACCTACATGTTTGCCGATGACCAGACTGGCGTGAGCGTCAAGGCTGCGCTGCTGCGTGCGGCCGCTCGCGGTGTCGCGGTGTACGTGATCACGGACTGGATCGGCACCGGCCGGATGCAAACCGCACGGCTCGATCGTGACCTGCGTGCCGGCGGGGTGCACCATCGCAGTTTCAATCCGTGGTTCCGGCGTGGCCTGGCGCGCACCCATCGCAAGCTGTGTGTGGTCGATCGTCACCTGGCCTTCATTGGTGGCCTCAATATCAACGATGACATGATTTCGGATGACGCAGCACGCAGCGTGTTGCCGGAGCCGCGCTGGGATTTTGCCGTCGAGATCCGCGGCCCGCTGGTCAGGCTAATGCATCTGGAAATCGAAGCGCAATGGTTGCGCATGGGCAGATTGAAACTGCTGACGCGTTGGGGATTGTTCCGCGAGACCCGTTCCGCGCGCGAGACCAGCAACGGCAGTGGTGCGATGGCCGGGCTGGTCATCCGCGATAACCTGCGCAACCGGCGCACGATCCAGCGTGTGACCTTGCAGGCGCTGCACAGCGCGCGACGCAGTGCGATCCTGTCGACGCCGTACTTTGCGCCTGGCCGCAAATTGCGTGAAGCACTGTCACAAGCGGCATTGCGCGGCATTGACGTGACCTTGCTGCTCGGTGTCGGCCAGTTCCGCATGCAGGATGCGGTGGCCCGTTCGTTCTATCCCAAGCTCTTGCAATGCGGCGTCAAGATCGTGGAATTCCGGCGCACGCAGTTGCATGCAAAAGTGGCTGTCGTCGATGACGACTGGGCCACGGTCGGTTCCAGCAACTACGATGGCCTGAGTCTGTTCCTGAACCAGGAAGCCAACATCGTGATCCGCGACGTCTCCTTCAGCGAGCACTTGCGCGGCCATATCGAACGGGCGGTCAGCGAAGGCACCACCATCGCGTCCGAGGATTTTGCCCATGTGGGACGGCTGGCCCGCATCTGGTACCGGGCTGCCTTCTTCTGCTATCGCAGCCTGTTGCGCATTGCCACGCTCGGGCGGTATTCCTGAGCGTGCTGCCGCGCTTCAGATTTTTACCCAAGCACCCTTGTAAATGATCGGCCCGGTGGGTCCGTTCGGATCGGGTGAGCCGCCTTTGGGTTCCAGCGAGACGGCCAGCAGCGGAATCGCTTCGGGCGTCAGGCCGGGTGCCAGCGGCAACGTGATCGTGCCGTCGGCGGCCAGCAGACCGAGCGAACGCGGCGCGCCGGTTGCCGGCACGGCCCACAATTGCAGGCTCTTGTCGGCGGCCACGTCCTGACGATTGACCAGTTTGATGGTGACCTGGCCGCGCAGCGGATCGCCGGTTGCCAGCGCCACCGGCATCGACTTGTCATCGGACAGCATCGCCACATACGTGGTGGCCGGCACGGCCTGCTCGACTTGTTTGGTCACCAGCATGCCGACCAGAACGGTTGCCAGTGCTGTCGATACCAGTCCGAGCCCGCGCCAGAATGCCAGATCGTTGCGCAGGCTGCGCCAGAATGCCATCCGGTCATTGGGAGTGCCGCTCGTCGCGAGCTGGAGGCGGCTGGCGAGCTTGGTCCAGACTTGCGGTGAGGGTTGTGCCGGCGGTGCGAGTTCGGCCATCGGATGCAGCCGATCCTGCCATTCTGCAACAGAGCGACGCAGCACCAGACTGTCCTTCAGCAGTGTGTCAAAGCGCCGTCTTGCGCCGCCTTTGAGCGTGCCGAGCACATATTCTGCGCTCAGCCGCTCGACCAGCTTTTCATTATCAATAATGTTCATGCGTCTTCCAGCTTATTCAGACAGAGGCGCAAGCGCTCCAGTCCGCGGCGGATCCAGGTTTTAACGGTGCCGATTGGCAGTTTCATGTGTTCGGCGACTTCGCTATGCGACATGTCGTGATAAAAAGCCATCGCCACGGCTTGCCGGTGCAGTCCTTCGAGGCGCGCCAGGCAGCCTGCCAGCGCGGTCGATTCCTGCGACAACTGCAACGCGGCCAGTGGCGTCAGGTCACTACTTTCCATCGCGTCCATGACGTCCTTGTCAAAGGTGTCTGCATCGAGCTCGACGGTGTGGTCGACCCGGCGCAGCATATCGAACGCCTTGTTGCGGACAATGGTGGTCATCCATGTCATCGGCGCGGCCAGACTGGCCTGGTAACTTGCGGCATTGTTCCAGACACTGACGAAGGCTTCCTGCAGCACCTCTTCGGCTGCTTCCCGCTTGATCAATATACGCAGCGCAAAGCCAAACAGTTTCGGCGAGCTTGCATCGTAGAGTGCCCGAAAGGCGTTCGCATCTTTGCGTGCCACGGCGGCAAGCCAGATTTTCAGTTGTTGGGGGTCGGGGGATGACAAGGTGGAGTCCGTCAAAAAGTGGGCGCTTGAATTGGTCGGTGCATGTCTGGTGAGTCTGGCATTGACACGGTCATGTTCCCTGCTATTTTTTCAAGAGTGTAGCGCATCATTTGCCGGGTGCCCGCAGGTCAAGACAGTCTTTGGAATCAGCCTATACAATCAGGGCTGTTCTCACTCCCCGCTTACCCCCATGCTTAGCGCTACCGTCCGCATCGACAAATGGCTGTGGGCAGCCCGATTTTTCAAAACCCGCTCACTGGCCACTGATGCCGTCGATAACGGCAAGGTGCGTCTCAATGGTGCCCGGACCAAACCCGCACACAGCGTCAAGCCGGGCGATCTGCTGGTCATCCATAACGGCACGACCGAATGGGAAGTCGGCGTGATCGCACTTGCCGAAGTACGCGGATCGGCCGACATCGCACGGACTCTGTATGCCGAAACCGATTCCAGCAGCGCACGTCGTGCCAATGATGCCGAGCAGCATAAGCTCTATCGCGAGCCGGGTACGACCATCAAGGGACGGCCCACCAAGCGCGACCGGCGTGCACTCGAACGCAGCAGTTCCTAGGCGCTTCTGCGCCAACTCCACCGCCACTGTCGTTTGTATAGAACAGCGGCTCTAAGTTCTCTCTTTACTTTCACCTCGCCGTGCATAATAGTACGAACGTACGATTTTCGACGCCGGTCGAATTCGTGACAAGGCATCAGGAATTCAGCAGTAACTCAGTAGCAACTCAATGACAGGCATCCCCGTGGCAACCAATAGCACCGAACCATCACCCCGATTCATGCGCAAAGGCGAACTCACCCGCGCCGCCATCCTTGATGTCGCCCTCGACTTATCCAGTCGGGACGGCCTCGAAGGACTGACTATCGGTCTGCTGGCCGACAAGATGAACATGAGCAAATCGGGCGTGTTTGCCCACTTCGGTTCGCGCGAGGATTTGCAGATCGAAGTACTGAAGCTGTACCACCATCATTTCGAGCAGGAAGTGTTTTACCCCAGTGTGAAAGAAGCCCGCGGACTGCCTCGCCTCAAGGGCATGTTTGCGCGCTGGGTCAAGCGTGTCACGGTCGAGATCGCCTCGGGTTGCATCTACATCAGCGGGGCGGTCGAATATGACGACCGTCCGGGTGCCATCCGTGAAGAACTCGAAGCGATGGTGCTGGCGTGGCAAACGGCGCTGTTTCGCTGCGTCGAGCAAGCCACCGAAATGGGCCATTTGCGCGCCGATACCGACCCGCAGCAAATGGTCTTTGAAATGTACGGACTGATCCTGGCGTTGCATCACGATGCCCGTTTCATCAAGCGTCCCGGCAGCGTCGAACGGGCCCAGCTGGGTTTCGAACGGCTGATGCAGAGTTACCAGAATGTCGCGCCGCCAGCACCGGGCGCAAACGAAAAATACCATCCCGCTGTCAAATAGACAGCCTGAACAGCATACCCATCCAGGAGAACATCATGGGCCAGTACATCGCACCGTTACGTGACATGCAATTCGTTTTACATGAACTGCTGCAAGTGGAAGACGAACTCAAAGCCATGCCCAAGCATGCCGAGACCAACCGCGAACTGATTGACCAGGTGCTGGAAGAGGGCGGCAAATTCACCTCGCAAGTCCTGTTCCCGCTGAACCATTCGGGCGACCGCGAAGGCTGCCACCTCGACAAGGTCACGCATGAAGTGACTCCGCCAAAAGGCTTCAAGGCCGCCTACAAGCAATACGTCGAAGCCGGCTGGCCGTCGGTCTCGTGCGACCCCGAATACGGCGGTCAGGGCTTGCCGCTGGTGGTCAACAACTCGTTCTACGAAATGCTCAATTCGGCCAATCAGGCCTGGACCATGTATCCGGGCCTGTCGCACGGCGCGTATGAATGCCTGCACGAACACGGTACGCCGGAACAGAAAGCGCTGTACCTGCCCAAGCTGGTTTCGGGCGAATGGACCGGCACCATGTGCCTGACCGAATCGCATTGCGGCACCGACCTCGGCATGTTGCGCTCGAAAGCCGAGCCACAAGCCGATGGCTCGTTCAAGATCACTGGCGGCAAAATTTTTATCTCGGCCGGCGAGCACGACATGTCGGCCAACATCGTCCATCTGGTGCTGGCACGCTTGCCGGATGCACCGGCCGGCACCAAGGGCATCTCGCTGTTCGTGGTGCCGAAATTCCTGCCGAACGCCGATGGTTCGGTCGGCGCGCGCAACCCGATTTTCTGCGGTGCGATCGAAGAGAAGATGGGCATCCACGGCAACTCGACCTGCCAGATGAACATGGACGAAGCGACCGGCTGGCTGATCGGCCAACCGAACAAGGGCCTGAACGCGATGTTCGTGATGATGAATGCAGCCCGCCTCGGCGTCGGCATGCAGTCGCTCGGCCTGACCGAAGTGGCCTTCCAGAACGCGCTGGTGTACGCCAAAGACCGTCTGCAAATGCGCAGCCTGACCGGCGTCAAGGCACCTGAAAAAGCC
>CANFED010000040.1 GCA_947445995.1 Oxalobacteraceae bacterium
TCGGAGACGTCATCGTTGAGTGCTGACCCGAAACTGGCCGTGAAGACGGCATTTCGTTCTGCGCGGCAAGGCATCCACGACGCCGTCGCCGGCGGCTCTTATGCAGCGATGATCGCCAAGAAAAGAGGGTTGAAGCAGTGGATGACCTGCTCCCCCGATTACGCCTATGGGCGTGAAAATACTGCAGAATTTCTGCAGTATGCGAAATTCTTCGATCCTTCCATCGAGGTGATCGACCAGGTCTGGCCGAAGCTGTTTTCGCCGGATTACACCGAGAGCATCACCAAAATCCTTCAGGTCAAGCCACAGGCGGTCTATTCCGCCCTGTGGGGTGGCGATGTGGTCGCCTTCATCGAACAGTCGAATATGTATCGGTTGTTCCAGAACACCGCCTTTTTCTCGGGTGGACTTGGCGATCCGCCTATCCTCGCCGCCATCAAGAATTTGCCACAAGGCCTGCACACGGCGTACCGCTACAACAAGGACTACCCGGCGTTGCCGGAGAACAAGGCGTTCTCCGATGCTTTCGAGAAGATCGCGCAGCATGAGGCAACCAACTGGGGCTGGCAAAACTACGTCGGGGCAAATTTCATCATCGAAGCGGTGCGTCGTACCGGTGGAAAGACCGATTCCGGCGCGCTGGCAAAAGAGATTGGCGGCATGGATCTGAAAACGCCGTTCGGCATGATGACCATGCGCGATAGTGACCATACGCTCATCAACTATCCGGTCGCATGGGGAAAAACGGTTGCCAAGTCGCCCTGGGTGGTCGACCACGTCGATACCGAATGGTCGAAGATCATCGAACTTGAGTTGCAATGGAAGAAAAGCAAAGGCTACGCCTGATTTTTTCCGGGGAAGCTGTCCGTCGGTTTAACGACGGACATTTTTTTCTCATTGAAATTACCCGCCGAGCAAAACCTTGACTTTTACTTCCGGAGGTTCCATTGAATTTTGAAGACCTTTTTTCCTGCTTTGCATCCGGATCGTGCGTTGTCACGCAAGTGTCGACGGCGCTGATCATCGGGATGCTGCTGTTCATGGTGGCATCGGGCCTGTCGCTGATTTTTGGCGTACTCGGCGTGATCAACTTCGCGCACGGCGCCTTTTACATGGCGGGCGCTTATTTTGCCTATGCGGCCTACCAGCTCACGTCGAGTTTTTTGGTCGCCTTTCTTGCCGGGGCCATTGGCGTGGGCATCATCGGTGTGCTGTTCGAGCGCTTCATCATGAGTCGGGTGTACGGCAAGGACGTATTGATGCAGTTGCTTGTCTGTTACGCGACTATCCTGATCTTCGACGACCTGGTGAAGATCATTGCAGGACCGGACTACAAAATGATGGGGTTGCCAGAGGTATTCGCCTTGCCTCCGTTCGAGTTCGCCGGCGGTTTTATCCCGCCGTACTACGTGTTCATGATTGCGGTCAGTTTCAGCATTGGTGCCGGTCTCTGGTTCGTCATTGAAAAAACCAGGCTGGGCAAGATCGTCAGGGCTCTTGCGGTCAATCCGCAGATGGTCGGCGCCCTTGGTGTCAATACGACACTACTGTACGCGGCCGTGTTCGGATTCGGCAGCCTGCTTGCCGGTGTCGCCGGTGCGCTTGCTGCACCGACCCGTACGCTGACGCCCGGCATGGGCCTGTCTATCCTGATCGAAAGCTTCATCGTCACCGTCATCGGCGGCATGGGTTCAATTTCCGGTGCGCTGGTGGCGGCACTGCTGATCGGATTCATCCGTGCGTTCGGGGCGATCGGCTTTCCGCTCTTCGTCGACGGGATCATGTTCGGTCTGATGGCCCTGGTGCTGATCCTCAAGCCAACCGGCTTGTTTGGAAGAAAGCCAGTGCAATGATGAAGCCAGGACTCCGTCGTGACGCCATCGTCGTTCTCCTGATGCTCGGGATTTTTACTGCATTGCCATTCGTCTTTACGGAGCCGGCCCTGCGTGACTTCCTGGTGTACGTCATGGCCTACGGGCTATTGGCCATGTCGCTTAACCTTCTGGTCGGGTTGACAGGGCTGGTGTCGTTTGGACACGCGGCTTTCTTTGCTTCCGGTGCCTACATGTTTGGGCTATTAATGCAGTCCGGACGGTTTTCGATTCCGCTTGCCATGCTCGTGACGGTGCTCGGTACGGCCGTGCTGTCGCTGGCCATCGGTGCCATCTGCGTGCGCCTGAAGGAACTGTATTTTTCGTTCATCACGCTCGCGTTCCAGATGTTCATCCACTCGATCATCCTGACCTGGGTCAGCCTGACCGGCGGTGACCAAGGTCTGCGCGGCGGCATACCGCGCCCACCTTTTCTGGGCATTGATCTCGAGGACAGCACCACGTTGTACCTGTTCTGCGTGGTGGTGTTCATCGTCTGCGTTGCCGTGATGCGGCAGATCTGGCAGTCGCCATTTGGCTACACGCTTCGCCTGATTCGCGACAACCCGAACCGCGCTGTTTTCCTGGGCGTCAACGTTGTGCGCATGAAGCTCGGCATTTTCGTTTTGGCGGGTGCCATGGCCAGTGTGGGAGGCGTGCTGCTGGCGCTGTTTGTCTCTGGCGCTTATCCGGACTTTGCTTTCTGGACCACGTCGGGTGAGGCGATTTTCATGATCATGCTGGGTGGGTCGCAGCTTTTCTTCGGGCCAATCATCGGTACCGTGCTGCTGCGCTTGCTGGAACATTTCGCGACAATTTACACCGCGCACAACGGCCTGGTTCTCGGCATCGTTATTCTGGTCATCGTACTTGGACTTCGGCAAGGTGTCGGCGATTACGTGGCCGATTGGCTCCGGCGTCGCAAGGAGGAAAAACTGGAATCGTCCGGCAAGCCGGACGCTGCGCCTACCGAAACAATCACTGAAAGGAAGGTGCCCTGATGCTCTCCATTCAACATCTCGACAAGTCCTTCGGCGGCGTCCATGCGACGCGGGACGTTTCCATCGACTTCCCGGATGGCTCGCTGACGGCGATCATCGGCCCCAACGGCGCTGGCAAGACGACCTTTTTCAATCTCATTTCGGGTGCCTACCGGCCTGATTCCGGCAAGGTCATGTTCGACGGCAGTGACCTCGTTGGCAAATCCTGCGTCGACGTCGTGCGACTCGGCATGGCACGCGCCTTTCAGGTCGCAGCCCTGTTTCCTAGCCTGACTGTCACGGAAGCCTTGACTGCGGCCGCCATCTCTCGCCAGCAGCAATCCTGGATGCTGCTCAGGCGCTTTCCGCTGGTCGAGGCGAAAGAGTCGGTGGAGGAAATCATCGAATTGCTTGGGCTGCAGACACAGGCGGGCACGCTATCGCGCAACCTGTCGCATGGAGACCAGAAGCTGCTCGATATCGGCCTGTCGCTGGCAATGAAGCCGACCGTGTTGCTGCTTGACGAACCGACGGCCGGCATGGGGCCCGACGAACGCTGGCGAATGATCGGCAAAGTACAGGACATGTGGCGGGCAAAAAAAATAACCGTCCTGTTTATCGAGCACGACATGGATATTGTTTTCAAGATTGCGCAAAAAATCTACGTATTGAAATATGGCGCGGTGCTGGCGCAGGGAACCGCCGAAGAGGTCCGGAGTAATCAGGACGTCATCGACGCCTATCTCGGAAGCGATCATCATCTTGCCGAAGCAGCAGGAGAGTACCGATGAGCGACTCGCTGCTTCAGGTTCAAGGTGCGGATGTTTTTTATGGCGCGAGCCAGATTCTTTTCGGTATCCATCTTGATATCAAAAAGGGCCAGACCGTCGCGCTGCTCGGACGTAATGGCGCCGGAAAATCGACGACGTTCAAGATGATTGCCGGTATTGCGCCACCCCTTCGGGGCAAGGTTCTTTTTGACGGCGCGACCGTCTCGGGCCGGCTGCCTTTCCGGATCGCCCGCGCAGGGATCGGTTTCGTGCCGGAGGACCGGCAAGTGTTCCCGGACCACACCGTTGACGACAACCTGATCGTGGGCGCGAAAAAAGGTCCGCAGGGTGAAGACCACTGGAACCGGGAGCGCATCTACGAGGTCTTCCCGCTGCTAGCCAAAATGAAAAGCCGCAATGCGGGCCACCTTTCAGGCGGAGAGCAACAAATGCTGACCATTGCCCGCACCCTCATGGGAAATCCCGAGCTGATTCTTCTGGACGAACCCAGCGAGGGCCTTGCGCCAATCATCGTGCAGGCCATCGGCGAGCTGATCAGGACGCTGCGCGGCATGGGCGTGACGATTCTTCTGGCCGAACAGAACATGCATTTCTGTCTGGGCGTGGCGACCCACGCCACGGTCATCGACAAGGGACAGATCGTCTACAGCGCGACGATCGATGAACTGCGCAACAACGACGAGATAAAGCAGCGCTATCTTGCGGTCTAGCGTGACGGCATCACGTCACGGCATGCCATGCATTTTGCTGGCGATGTTAATCATGATGACAGGAGACGACAATGGAACGAGATGAAGGACGAGGCCGTGTTGCGGTCGTAACAGGTGGTGCGGGCGGAATCGGCAAGGCAACGGCGCAGGTGCTTGCCGATCGTGGCTGGCGCGTTGTGATTTCTGATCTCGACGCGCAAGCCTCCCGGGATACCGCAGCGTCGATCGGTGCCTGGGCAGAGCCGTTCGACGTCACCGACGAAGGGGCGACACGCGCGGCATTTGCTTCAATCGAAACCAATGTCGGACCGATTGATGCCCTTTTCGCAAATGCCGGCCTGATCCAGGCGGGCAGTCGGCCCGAGGACTCATCGCTGGCCGAGTTCGACAGCATCATGTCGGTCAACCTGCGCGGGGTGTACGTGTCGTGCGTCTGTGCTGGCGCGTTGATGGTCAAGCGCGGTCGTGGCGGCATCGTGATCACCGGTTCGGTTACCGCCTCACGCACGGCTCCACTGCATGCCTATGCGCCATCCAAGGCCGCGGTAGTGCACATGGCCGCATGTCTCGCTGCGGAATGGGGCAGGGCAGGCGTGCGGGTCAATGCCGTCTCGCCTGGTTATGTTGCAACGCCTCCCATTCTTGCCAACATCAAGAGCGGCAAGCGCGACCTCCGGCTACTCGTCGGCGGTGCGGCGCTGGGGCGGCTGGTCGAGTCCGAAGAGATCGGACGGACGGTAGCGTTCCTGCTATCCGACGATGCATCGGCCATTACCGGCATCAACTTGCCTGTCGATGCCGGATGGCTCGCCGGCTCCCACTTGACGACCTATGGTGGCGTGCGCGAGGCGTCAGGCGCATAGTGCTTCGGCCTACGCAAAGATAACCACCTCGCACTTTTGCCGTTACTGTGCGACGGTTTGCACACTTCCGAGCCCGTTCTCACCCTGCTCGGAAGCGGCGACTGTCGTGCCTGACGGTGTGTGAGCGCGCTGGCGCATGGCCGCGGCCTCCTTGAAAAGCCGGCTTTGTGCGTTCGCCATGCCGCGTTGCAGCGCGAGGCACTGGCTTCAGGCCAGATCGGCGCCACTATTCTCATCACGGTCGATTTCCAGGCAGGTAATCAGATCGCGTGCAAACGCGGGCAGCAGTTCAGGGTCCTGAACGCAGATCAGCAAATTGCGCGCAGCCCATGCGTCGGACAGTCGGATGATCCTGATCGCCATGTGCTCAGCGTGGCGCAGTGCTGCGGATTCCGGTAGAACACCGATGCCAATATTAGCCTCGATCATGCGGCATACGGTTTCAAAGCTGCTGACCTGAATCCGGATCCTGAGTGTCGTGCGCAGTTCGTTCGCTGCATTGGCAAGGAATGCATGAATGGCGCTACCTTCGTGCAAGCCAATGAAGTCGTACTTCAGGGTATCGGCGAAATTCACGGTGGCGCCTTGCGCCAGTGGATGGTTCTGCTCGGTGACCAGCACCAGGCGGTCGCTGCGGTACGGCGTTACGTGCAGACCATCGGTGTGCACGCTGGCCGCGACGATACCGATATCTGCCGTGCCCTCGCTGACGGCGCGCACGATGTCACCGCTGAGACGTTCGCGCAGGTCGATGTTGACGTCCGGCCGGGTCGACAGAAAATTGCTTAATACGGCAGGCAGAAACTCAGTCATTGCTGTCGTATTGGCTAGTACGCGCACGTGGCCCTTGATCCCTTGCGCATATTCCTGCAAGTCGCCGCGCAGATTTTCGAGCTGATTTAACACTTGTTTGGCATGGTGCAGCATGGCCAAGCCCGGTGGTCTGAGCGTGACGCCGTGATTTTCCCTGTTGAGTAGCTTGGTGCCGATTGATTGCTCCAGATTCTTGATCCGGATACTGGCTGCAGGTAGTGACATGTGGGCGCGCACCGCAGCCCGCGTCAGGCTGTTTTCTTCGGCGATATAAACAAATAACCTGAGGTCGACCAAATCGAAATGGATAGCCATGTGGTTGACAGAGCATGGCATGGCAGGGCGCTGCGCCGTGGTTAAGCCAAGCCTGATTCCCTCTTTGAAAAATGTAAATTGCAGGAAAGACGCTGTGCGGACATTCTACGATAACGAACAGGAGCGATGTCAGGGCCTGCGACCTGCACGTCGTGCTTACGGCGAGGATCGGACACCATGATGCGGTCTTTTCATGCAACGCTTGTGCAACAAGCACTGTGATCAAGGCGCTTCATATGCGGAGTCGGCGGCGCGACGCGCCGATTCGTCCAGCATGCGACGAGCGGTCAGAATGACTGGCTGGTCCACCATCTTGCCATCGACCGCCATGGCAGCGCCTTTCGCCGTTGCTGCCGCCTCCACGACGCGTAAAGCCCAGGCAAGTTCGGTCGCGCTGGGGCCAAAGCCCTGATTGACCCAAGACACCTGGCTGGGATGAATACAGAGCTTGCCGCCAAAGCCAAGCCGGTGCGCGTGACGGATCTCACTGCGTATTCTGTCCGGGTCGTCGATGGCCACAGTCACGCCATCGACCGGTGCCAGGATGCCCGCTACGCGCGAGGTCAGAACCAGCGTCGAACGGGCGTGCAGCAATTCCTGTTCGCCCTCGTGGAGCCCCAGATCGAAGCTGAAATCGATCGCACCGAACAACAGTCGCTGTACCCGTGGTGATTGTGCGAGTGCATGTGCGTTCCATAAGCCAAGTGCGCTTTCGATCAACGGGAATATCGTCGCTGCGCCGGCGCGTTCGATTGTGATCAGATCGTCGGCGCGCTCGGCCTTGGGCAGTACGATACCGCTTACGCCGGGCATGCAGCACAACGCCAGATCGTCGTCAAACCAGGCACTGGTGGCGCTGTTGATGCGTACCAATACCGATTTTTCTGGCGATAGCCAGGCCACAAGTGCCGCCCGTGCCGCATTTTTTTCGGCGGCAGGCACGGCATCTTCCAAATCAACGATGACCGCGTCTGCGCCGGCGGCGCGGGCCTTGTCGAAACGCTGCGGGCGATTGCCCGGTACGAACAGGTACGAACGTGCAGTCAATGATGTCATGTGTGCTTTCCAGATGGACCTGTGGTGAAGCTCAGGACAGGCTCACACCGGCGTCAACAGTTGCTCCACCTTTTCGCAGCGCGCCATTGCCCAGATTCGGTTGAACGCCGCCTGCGTCTCGGCGACACTGGCGGCGCCGCTGAAAGCGGCCAGACGTAATGCCTTTTGTTCCAGTTCCTCGCGCGACAGTGTGTTGCCGGGATCCCCTTTCGGTTCGTCGACGCGCCCGTTCAGCGTGCGCCCGTCGGACGTTTCTACCGTTACCTTGCCGATCCAGCGCACCGGATAGGCTTGGTCCACTTCCGTATCAAGCCGCATCTCGACCTTGGCACGGAAGGCGGTAATTCGCGCATCGTCAAAGTATGTGTCGAATTCCTCCAGGCCTGCACGGCGGAACTGGGCGATCATGGCCAGAACGGTTCCCATCGAAAATTTTGCCTGATGCACTGTTTGCGGATCACTCACCGGCCCAAGTACATCGATGGCGCCCTGGTGCACGTGCGCTGTCACACGCACGATCTGCTCGGCTGTCAGTGCGTGTTGCGTCACGATGGCCAGCAACGCATCGGCTGCCGGGTGGGTGTGGCGGCAGCAGGAGTGAAACTTGAACGAGGTTTCCGCCATGGCCCAGCGGTCGCCAAGGCGATTGGTCAGCCTGGCTGGATCGGCATCACTTGACATGCCGGCGGCCATTCCTTGCTCGCCTTCGAGGATGCGCCTGGCACCGGTAAATCCTGCGCTGGCCAGATAGGCCGACATCAGACCGTCGCTGGCGGCCTTAGCCGCATGCAATTGCTTCGAATCGGCGGCGTCGCGCAGGAACTCCCACAGCCCCGCTGCCTGTGTGCCGGCGGAGCCGAAGGCATGCAGCATCTGTTCGGGCGTCAGTTTCAACAAGTGTCCGGCCGCCGCCGCGGCTGCCACCGTCCCCGCAGTTCCTGTCGTATGAAAAACTCGATAATGCGAGCGGCCGAGAAATTCGCCGATCCGGATGCCGACTTCATAGCCGGCCACCGTTGCGGTAAGCAGTTCGCGCCCGCTGCTGCCCAGCGCCTGCGCGACCGCCAGCACCGTCGGGAATACCACGGTGCCAGGGTGAAAAACAGAACCGTTATGGACATCGTCCTGCTCGGCGAAATGTGACGACGCGGCATTAACCATCGCAGCAAACATCGGCGTTGTCCGGCGTCGCGTGATGAGTACTTCGGAGGGTCCGGTCGCTGGCCCCATCCGCGCTGCAAAGGCATCGATTGCTTGTACCGGAAGGCCGTTCGCGCCCGCCAGCGCGGAGCCGAACCAGTCGAGTAAAAAATCTTCGGCGCGCCTCACGACGGGCTCCGGAATGTCCTCAAAGCGCAAGCTTGAAGCAAAGCTTGCCAGTGTTTGGCTAGGGTGATTTGTCATGTCGCTCCTTGGTGGATTCAGATGGCGCACTGTGAACGCAGAGCCGCGATGGCGGCGATGTCGTAACCAAGGTGACTCAGGATGGCATCGGTATGCTGCCCCAGTGCTGGCACTGCGTCCATACGCGGCATGTAGGTACTGGTTACGCCCGGTGGCAGCAGTGCGGGAATTTTTCCGACCGGCGTGTCGATGTCAACCCATCGATGACGTGCTTGTAACTGGGCGTGCTGCCAGATGTCATGCATGTCATTCATGCGCGCGTTCGCAATGTGCGCAGCGTCTAGCCGCGCGGTCACTTCTACCGAATTCAGTGTCGAGAAGACCTCGACGATGATGGCGTGCAAGGCCTTACGTTCAGCCGTGCGCGACAAGTTAGAGGAGAAACGCAGATCGTGCGACAACTCGGGCCGCTGGAGTACTGCGCTGCAGAATAATCTCCATTCGCGTTCATTTTGCAGTCCGAGCATGATGATCTTACCGTCGCCGGCAGGGAAGGGTCCGTACGGATAAATCGTTGCATGTGCTGCGCCGGCACGAGGAGGTGGTGCGGCGCCGTCGATCGAATAATACAAAGGGTAGTTCATCCACTCGACCATGCTTTCCAGCATGGAAATATCGATGTTGCAGCCTTGACCGGTACGACCACGCTGGATAAGCGCGGCCAGGATTGTCGAGTACGCATACATGCCAGCGGCAATATCGGCAATCGAACAGCCGGCCTTGGCCGGCTCCTCGGGTGACCCAGTAATCGAAAGGAAGCCCGACTCGCTCTGTATCAACAGGTCGTACGCCTTCTTGTCCCGATAGGGGCCATCTGCTCCGTAACCAGAAATATCGCAGACGATCAGGCGCGGAAATCTGTCGCGCAGGGCCTCGTAGGACAGCCCGAGGCGGGCGGCGGCGCCCGGCGCCAAATTTTGCACCAGCACGTCAGCGTCTTTCAGCAACTGATCGAGGATACCTGCGGCTGCATCATGCTTGACGTCGAGCGTCAGGCTTTCCTTGGAACGGTTGGTCCATACGAAGTGTGACGCCAGTCCGCGCGCCCGTTCGTCGTAGGCGCGTGCAAAGTCGCCGCTGCCTGGCCGCTCGACTTTGATGACGCGCGCACCCAGATCAGCCAACTGGCGAGTGCAAAACGGAGCGGCGATCGCGTGTTCAAGCGTGACGACGGTAATGCCATCCAATGGGCGCATGAGAATTTTCCAGTCAGAATGAGCGGGGCAAACCGAGTACATGCTCGGCTACGTAGGAAAGAATAAGATTGGTCGATATGGGCGCTACCTGATAGAGCCGGGTTTCGCGGAACTTGCGTTCGATGTCATATTCGCAGGCAAATCCAAATCCGCCGTGAAACTGGAGGCACGCGTTTGCCGCTTCCCACGACGCGTCGGCCGCGAGCAGTTTTGCCATGTTGGCTTCCGCACCACAGGGCTGGTGTGCATCGAAGAGCTGGCATGCCTTGTAGCGCATCAGATTGGCGGCTTCCAGGTTGACATACGCTTTCGCGATGGGGAACTGCACGCCTTGGTTCTGGCCGATGGCGCGGCCAAACACGATGCGTTCCTTGACATACTGGCTCACCTTGTCGATGAACCAATAACCATCTCCAATGCATTCGGCAGCGATCAGTGCACGTTCGGCATTGAGGCCGTCCAAAATATAGGTGAACCCCTTTCCTTCCTCGCCGATCAGGTTGTCGGCCGGAATTTCCAGGTTTTCGAAGAATAATTCGTTGGTCTCATGGTTCACCATGTTCAGGATAGGGCGCACCGTCAGGCCGTTGCCGATTGCTGTACGCAGGTCGATCAGGAAGATCGACATGCCTGCCGATTTTTTTGTCACCTCGATCAGCGGTGTGGTGCGCGCCAGAAGGATCATCAGATCGGAATGCTGGACACGCGAAATCCATACCTTTTGACCATTAATGACATACCGGTCTCCCTTGAGCACTGCTGTAGTCGTGATTCTGGTGGTGTCAGTACCGGTGCTCGGTTCTGTTACCGCCATGGATTGCAGGCGCAATGCGCCGCTGGCGATCTGGGGGAGGTACTTGTCTTTTTGTGCCTGCGATCCGTGCCGAAGCAACGTGCCCATGTTGTACATCTGGCCGTGGCAGGCGCCGGAATTGCCGCCGCAACGATTGATTTCTTCCATGATCACGGAAGCCTCAGTCAGCCCGAGGCCGGAACCGCCGTATTCTTGCGGGATCAGCGCAGCCAGCCACCCGGCCTTGGTCAACGCCTCGACGAAATGGGCGGGGTAGGCACGCGCCTCATCGATTTTTCTGAAATATTCGGCCGGGAATTGGCTGCATAACGCGCGTACAGCATCCCGGATGTCGGCATGCCGATCAGGTTGCGTGGTCATTGGCGCTCCTTTGGTTGACTATCTGCCAGCGTTGCCTGGGCCTGCATGGCGAGTTCGCCGTGCATGTTTCTGGCCCATAGTTGTATCGTGCGGTTGTTCGCATCGGGTTGTGCACACAAGGTGAATGGTTCGGTATCGAACAGCGGCCGCAGTGCCCTGAAATTGAATTCGACCATGTGTGCTTCGGGCAGGTGGTGCTGAAGCAGGTCGACCAGCAGCGTCGCAATCAGAGGTCCGTGCACGACCAGGCCGGGATAGCCCTCGGTGCCGGTTGCATAAGACCGATCGTAATGTATTCGGTGTCCGTTGAAGGTCAGCGCCGAGTAGCGAAATAGCAGCACCGGATCGGGGTTGACGGTACGCGACCAGGGCGTGTCTGCCGGTGCCGGCTTGCCGGTGAGCGCTTTGGCACCCGGCTCTGGCAGGTCGCGATAGACAATATCGTGCTGTTCGCTGATCGAGACTTGACCTTGATGCATGATCTGGTGCTCGACGGTAACGAAGGCAAGATTGCCACTGGCACCCTGCTTTTCGACGACGCTATCGATGCGCGAGATGCGCTTTGCCGCAGTCCCGAAAGGGATGGCGGGGCCGAATTTCAGACGGCCGGCGGCCCACATACGGCGTGGTAATGGCACTGGGGGTAAGAATCGACCGCGTTGCGGATGGCCGTCGCTGCCTATGTGCGACTGAGGCGCGGCTGAATTGAAATAAATCCAGTGCCACAGCGGTGGTAGCGTCGGGGGAATGGTAGAGCGATCAAGCATCGCCGCCAGTGCGCCAGCAGCAGCTTCGGCGATCAGGTCGCATGTGGTTTCGGTTTTCCCGACCCATTGTTGCAAGTAGAGTAAATCTATGACGTCTGACATGATCATGGCAGTCTGGTGAGGGCAATAGCTAACCAGTGTGCGTGCGCAGTCATGAGGCCGCAATTTGCATTTTGCGAAGGGGGGCTATCAGGGCGATTAATGCATTTGCGCCATATTCATTCAACTTTCCTATTTTGTTGTGGAGGTTCTGACGTGGAGCTCCGTTAAACGCTAAGGATTATTCACTTATTGGTAATGCCGCTGGGTAATGCCAATTGAGTGTGGTCACGGTGGATCGACGTTGAACTCCGTCTGGTGTATTTCGTCGAGGACGATCGACCAAAGATTGCACCGTGCCGATATCATTATTGACCGTGGCGTTGGGAGAGCGAGGTTATTCGAGAGGCCCCTCGGTGTGCCAGAACAGCATGTTTCAGGTAGGGGCTGGAACAATTCGATGAGTAATTGTTTGGAACTCTCCAAGAAAAGTTATTTGACTTGATCTACGATCCTTTTCGTACGTTTCGAAGCACGAGCATGCAGTCAAAAACGTTTACGTCTCAATTGCGCCCTGCAGGCTAGTTCGGTGACGCTCGCAGCGAACAACGGTGCATAGAAGGGATGGTCTAAAAATTATCGGGCGTGGAACCCTCGCTGCATTCGTTCTCGTCTTTCGAGTCATTCTGGTCATTTATCTTCGACATCATCAAATCAGCATCAGCGAGTGACGCTTTTTTTATTGGCCGTGGTGTGTTGCTATACGTCCCAGTCGCCTCCCTCGGAGCAGCCGCATCCTCCGCCAGTTGATTCATCCGCCATCGCACCCCATTCGCCAATTCCCGTGTCGCATACGCGATCCGCTTGACCAGTTTCTTACATTGCGCGACGCGTGCATCCAGCTCGCGCTTCCTGACAATGCCATCAATCTCCAGCGTCGCCAGCATCGGCATGACCTGATCAAAACGCACGATCAGATCCAGATACTGGCGCGAAAGTGACGAGATGACACCGACGTTTTCATCGAGCGGATCCTGCGCGTATTCGGCTAATTCGGAAATGTGATTGGCCTTGCACAGCGCCTCGGCATCGGTCAGTGCCTTGTCCATATCGACGAGCGCCTGCGCGATGTTGTGCGCGATCAGTGCCTCGACTTGCTCGATATCGTCGGCAGCCAAGCGCGAGCGGGCAATGTTCGAAATGAAATTGGTGTGCAGCTGCATCGAATCAAAAAACCGCGCGAACAGCCGTTTGGCTTCCGGGCTGGCGAGCAGAACCGGGATGCGTTTGCGTGGTGCTTCAACCCGTGCGAGGTAGTCCTGCTTGCCTTCGCGGGCGATGATCCGGTCGTTGAGTTTTCCGTTATCCGACATCGCGCAGGCCTTTGCAGACGGTGTGGTTGACGTGACCATCGTGATGCCACGGGCGTCCATCCGCCCACCCGAAAAGCCGTTCCGCAGACAGCGCTTTCGGTAGGCAACCTGGACGAAGCCGATGACGCCGTCTAGATTCAAGTCCAACAGCAGCTAGCCCTGTGCAGTCAACTATTTCCGGCAAGCCCTTCCTCTAATGACGTCGCCATGCCGACGTCTTTCCGGCCACCGTCGTGGTCTTCTATTTGTTGTCCCAGATTTCAAAATATTTTCGAGGTGCGCGCGTGCTCGCCCGCCGAAAGTTTTTTTGGGTGGTCGCTGGCACACCATCCGTTTGACGCGTGCCGTCATCGTTTCAAGCCAGCACTTGACGTTGTAGTTCACCGGCCTTGCCGGCTTTCCTTCACCCCGCGGGGGCATTGCGTCCCCGACCGGGCAGCGCGTTGCCTGACGCATTTTTTTGAGAGGCAATCATGACCAATTCATGCCCGTCCACGGGCTTACTTCAGATCGACGACGCTGCGCCGGTTAGCTGGACCGATGACGCGATCATCCGACTGCATTTTTTATTGCTCGACGAGTGCGCCAGATTGGCCGATCCCGAGACGCCGCTGGATGAGCGCCTCGACATCCTGCAATGGATGTACGCCGATCCCGACAAGGACGACGCTCCCTTCAGTTTTGCGCGCTGCGTGGCGCTGGTCGGTCGGTCTACCGATCCGCTGCACGCCCGATTCGATGCACAGGAACTACGCGAAACCTGTCGCGCCGACCTGTTGGCCGGGTTGTACGACAGTCTCGGTCGCTATCCCGCGTGGGTGCGTGAAGCCTTCGACAGGAGTCCGGATCACGTCTCCGCACTGCTGGCCAAAAATCCGCAGCGCATCAACGAAGCGGTCCGAGGACGTTCGGCCCAGAGCGACCTGTTCGCGACTGGTCCTGCAATGCACACCAATTGACGGAGGTGGCTTCATGAAACCCGTTTTGCCAGTCGTGCAGGTCTGGTTGTCGGTGCTGGCGCTCGTCCTCGTGTTCGGCCTGGTCGGTCGTCTCGATTATGACGATGCGCTGGCCATGGAAGCAGCAGAAGTAGCGATGCGTACAACGCCGGGATGCCGTTTGTTGACGCTTGCATCGTCCGATGTCTCACCCCGCGATGCCCGGGAGAACGAACCTGATCCGGTTCTCCGGTGCGCCGCTCCTGACCAATGAGGAGAACACGATGGATGCCCGTTTTTATCAACGCAACACAGGCCGCTTTCCGGTCTGTGCCGAACTGGTGCCGGTGCACTCGCTGTTGCATCTGGAGTATCTGATCAAGGAGTGCGAAGTCGTGACCGGCCGGCCCGGTCGCAAGTTCGTCGTTGCCAGCGCTGACCGGCTGGCGTATCGCGTGCAGTGGCATCCGAATGTCTATCGGGTCGCACGGCTCGATGAGGCCGACAACGTGCTGTGCACGATGGTCCTGAAACCGCATGCGTTTCATGCGCACAGCCTCGGCAGTGCGCTGCGTGTCGGTTGTCTGTACACGCCGATGCTGGCGGACTGATTTGCTGTATCCACCCCTGCGGGGCATTGCTCCGTAAGGGCCCGTGCCGCGCTTTTTGATCGAAAGGATTCAACCATGGAACCTCATGATTTCAAGGCGCGTGTCGAGGAAATTAAACGGTGCGCATCCGGGCGATGGACCGAGCTGTTGCGCTCGCTCGGGGTTAGCGAAGCGATCCTGAACAGGCGTAATGGCCCGTGTCCGGGCTGCGGCGGCGAGGATCGTTTTCAGTACACCGACAAGTTCGGGCAGGGCGATTATCACTGCCGGGGCTGCGGACATGGCGATGGCTTTACCTTGCTCAGGCACGTGCACGGCTGGGATTTCGTAACCGCCTGGCGGCATGTGGAAAGTCTGGTCGGTGGTCAACCGCCGGCGCTGACGGCGCGGCCGACCGAGCCATCTTCCGACCGGATGAAGTTGCTGGCGCGGCGTCTGTGGCAGGAGGCCGAACCGGTGAAAGCGGGAGACGAAGTCGATCGCTATCTGAGCGGCCGTGGCTTGCAGTTTGCCGACTATCCGCGCACGTTGCGGTGCCATCCGGCGCTGGCGTATTACGAGAAAGACGGCGCTGGCAAATCGCGCAAGGTCGGTGAATGCCCTGCGATGCTGGCCTGCATTCAGGGCAGTGACGGACATGGCATCACGCTGCACCGGACCTATCTGCGCGACGGCCACAAAGCATTTGGCAGGAGTTCGAAACGGGTGCTCAGCACCGGCATCAATGGCGCTGCAGTTCGTCTGTTCGCCGCGACCGACGAACTGGCGATTACCGAGGGCATCGAAACTGCGCTCGCGGTGCATCTGTCGACCGGCAAGCCGGTCTGGTCTGCCATTGCGGCAGGAAATCTGGAGCGGTTATGGATACCGGAGACGGTACGTCGCGTATGCGTCTATGCGGACAATGATGCCGATGCCGATTTCGACGGCCAGGCATGCGCGTTCGCGTTGGCGCGTCGACTGAAGAAGGAGCAAAAAAAGACGGGCGCGCGGCATGTGTCGGTATTCGTGCCGAAAGTCGCTGGTAACGACTGGGCAGATGTCTGGTGCGCCCGATCTCGCGACGCCGAGCAGGCCGCCTAGGTCAGTGAAGTATTTAAGTTGTTCCGTGGTCGCTGCCACACCACGTGCCGGTTCTGATCGGCACATCAAGGCAGCCCTGGCAGCAAGTCGCACGACCTCAGTCGTGCTTGTCCGGACGCGGTGACCGTCACCGTGTCCACCACCCCGGCGGGGACGCAATCCCCGTACGGGGAAGTGTCCCCGCATTTTTATTGATTGGAGATTCTCATGAAAAGCGGACGTTCCTTGTCGGATCTGGCTCTGGAGCTTGAACGGCAACGCGGTACGAAGAAAGACATGGTGGTGCCCTCGTCACTGATGACGTACCACACCAACGCCATGGGTGTTCCGGAGATGGATATTGACGAGAAGGGCGACGTGCGTCACTACGGCGTGAGCAAGCTGGCCCGCCGGCAACTGGCCGACAAGCTGAAAATTCCGTATGCGTATTTTGAACGGATGCGCAGCGAGATACCTGAGCTGCTGGATGCCAACGTCAATCACTGGCTGCAGCACGACATCGAGCGACGTCTCGTGCGTGTTCTCGATGCCGAGGTTCGTGCGGTACTGTCCGAGCGGTATCGCCGGCTCGACAATTTGGACCTTCTCGGGCATGTTCTGCCGATGTTGCTGCGTCTGCCTGGTGCCCGATTCGAATCGGTCCAGATGACCGACACCCGGCTGTACATCAAGGTCGTGACACCGCAGGTGCAGTTCGAAGTGGCGCCCGGGGATGTCGTGCAGGCCGGCGTCGTCGTGTCGAACTCGGAGGTGGGTTGCGGGTCGTTGTCGGTGCAGCCGCTGGTCTATCGGCTGGTGTGCCGCAACGGGCTGATCGCCAGCGATGGCGCTTTGCGTAAAACCCATGTCGGGCGTCTTCTGGCCGGTGGCGACGACGGCGTGACCGTATTCAGGGACGATACCGTGCGTGCCGACGACCAGGCCTTTTTTCTGAAGGTGCGCGATGTCGTCGAAGCGACGGTCTCTGAATCCACGTTGCGCGTGGTGGGCGAGCGGATGCGTCGCACGCGGGACATCCCGATCACTGGAGACCCGGTGCGCAGCGTCGAAGTGCTGGCGCAGAAGTTCTCTCTCAACGAGGGCGAGCGTACCGGCGTGCTGCGGCACTTGATCCAGTCCGGCGACCTGACCGGTTACGGGCTGGTCAATGCGGTGACGCATTTTGCAGAAGACGTGGCTGATTACGATCGGGCGACCGAGTTCGAGCAACTGGGTGGACGGATGCTGGAGCTGTCTGCGCTGGACTGGAAGCTGGTGGCCGGGACGTGATTATCTGGTAGTTGGGCCGCGGACTGCAGTTGGGTTCGCGGCATCGAGAAGGGCTGGCTTCGGCTGGCCCTTCGGTCTTTCACCTCGCGTCTATTTGGCATCGGCGTCTCGGGATGGTGCCGGACGCTGAAAAGCTCACGTCACCCAATAATTCACGTTCTGCCAGATTACTGGGCCGGTGTCCGGAGAGACTTTTTCCAGATTCGAGTTTGATCTGATTTGCGCGTAAAACCTCGCTCTTCAGGGCGGGGATGAAGTCAAGTCAACGAATGCGTGTTCAGCCAATCTTTAAGAGCAGCATCAACACGCGTCTGCCATCCGTCGCCGCTCGCTCGGAATCGCTCTAAAACGTCTGGTGACAAACGGATCGTAATGCGTTCTTTAGTCACGGCGGCTTTAGGACGTCCCCGTAACTTGCTTTGCAAAGCCTCCGGTAGCGAATCGAAACGCACAGAATGCTTGAACATGTCATCGGTCCATTCCGGGTTGTCTTCATCTATTAATTCAGGTTTTAATTTCTTGTTCATATCGTTTCACCTCACGACGATTCGCCTTGCGAA
>CANFED010000041.1 GCA_947445995.1 Oxalobacteraceae bacterium
GCGATCGATCTTGGTATCGGCATGCAGCTGACCAATATCTGCCGCGATGTGTGCGAGGACGCCCGCATCGGCCGGCGTTATTTGCCGGCGACGCTGGTCGGCGCGCTGGCACCCGCGTTGCTGATCGATCCCGCTGCGGCATTGCAGCCGGTCGTACGCAGCGCGGTCGCTGCCTTGCTCACGCGTGCCGACCAGTATTACTGCAGCGGCGAACTGGGACTGGCGTACTTGCCGCTGCGGGCGCGTGCCGGCATGCTGGTCGCAGGGCGGGTGTACCGCGCGATCGGCACGCAGTTGCGCCGGGTCGATCATGCGTGCTGGCAGGGCAGGGCGATTGTGCCGCCCCGTACCAAGGCCGGCTTGACGATACTGGCTTTGCTGAAGCTGGCCAGTCATCCTGCTTACTTGTATCCGGCGTTGCATCCGGCAGGTCGGCATGACAAGGCGCTGCATCGTTTGCTGCACGGCTTGCCCTATGTCGACTGATCCCGCACTACTGATCCTCGGCGGTGGCTGCGCCGGCCTGAGCCTGGCAATGCAACTGGCGGCGCTGGGTCGCGACTGTCCACGCACCGTCATTATCGAGCCGCGCACCGAGTATGCCAACGATCGCACCTGGTGCTTCTGGGGCAGCGCCGCCGTGCCACTGGCCGACCTGAGCTGTCACCAGTGGTCAACGATGATGGTGCGGGCGGGTCGCCGGATTGCGTTTGTCGATTGTGCCGCCACGCCGTACCGGATGATTGCAGCGGGTGATTTTTATGCAGCGGCACAGCGTGCCATCGCCGGTAATGCGCGTATCACGATCGCCCCCGGCGAGCGCGTGACCGCCGCACCGGTCAGGCAGGGCGGGCACTGGCAGGTCACTACCGATCGCGCCAGTTACGCCGCCGACACGGTTGTCGATACCCGTCCGGGTGCACCTGCAGAACAGGGCGGCGCGACACTCTGGCAATCGTTTTCCGGCATCGAGATCGATTGCGATGGGGCTGTCTTCGATCCGGACTGTGTGGACCTGATGGATTTTTCGCTGGCGGACCCTGACCGAATCCAGTTCACTTATGTATTGCCGTTGTCGGCGCAGCGCGCACTGATCGAAGTCACGGTCTTTGATGCGATGCCGCTGACGGCGGCCGATCTTGCCGCCTCGCTCGCGCTGGCCGTGGCGGCGCGCGTGCATGGCTTGCCTTACCGGATTCGCCGTTCCGAGCAGGGTATTTTGCCGATGGGAATCGTGCCAACCGGCGTACCGCACGATCCGACCTATGTGCGGGCCGGTCTCGGTCATGGCGGTGCGCGGCCCAGTTCCGGCTATGCGTTTCAGCGCATCCAGCGCTGGGCCGGGCAGTGTGCCGCCCGCGTTGCTGCCGGTCTGCCGCTGCAGGGACACGTCGCGGATCCGTTTTTGCTGCAGGCGATGGACCAATTATTTTTGTCGGTGCTGCAGTCGCAACCGGCCAGCGCACCGGCGCTATTCGTGGCGCTGTTCGGGCAAGCTGATGGCGCGCGCGTACTGCGCTTTCTCAGTGATGAAGGTTCGCTGGCCGATTATCTTGGCTTGATCGCGGCGCTGCCGGCACGTCCTTTTTTGCAGCAAATCCCGGCCACGCTGCAACGCGTACTGCGTCAGCGCAGCGCCGCGGTCCCATGACGGCGCTGCGCTGGCAGGGCCTGGTTTTCAGCGCCACGGCATTGCTGGTGGCGCTTGCCAGCCCGCCGGTCGGTGCCAGCGTCGGGTCGATGCTGCTGCTGCTGCTGGTCGGTCTGATTGTCGTGCTGGGTGTGCCGCATGGGGCATTTGATCCGCTATTTGCGCAGCGCCTGCATGCGCTGGCGGGAGTGCGTGACTGGTGCCTGTTCACGCTGGCTTACCTGCTGCCGGCTCTGCTGGTGGCGCTGCTCTGGCAGAGCGCGCCGGGCACTTTTCTGGGTGGCTTTCTGCTGCTATCGCTGCTGCATTTTTCGGGTGATCCGGAAGTTGGCAGCGGGGTTTTTTTTCGTGTGCTGTATGGCGGGCTGATCATCGTGCTGCCGGCTTGCCTGCATGTTGATGAGGTGGCGCGTCTGTTCGGCATGCTGGCTGATCCGTCTGCTGCCGCGACACTGGCCGGTTGGCTGCATCTGGCCTCATGGCCGTGGTTGCTGGCCACGATTTTTGCAATGCTGTCGGCGCTGCGCCTGCGCTGGCAAGCCGCGCTGGAAATGCTGGCGGTGACGGTGCTGGCAATCGTCGCACCGCCGCTGGTGGCGTTTACGGTCTTTTTTTGTGGCATGCACGGAGCCCGGCATTTTTTGCGGACGCTGGCGTATGCCGGTCCGGGTGCGGCGCGTACCGCGTTGCGCTATGCGGTATTGCCTATGATCGCGGTGGCGGTCCTGTTTGCCGTGGCGCTCTGGGTCTGGCGTGATGTGGCGCTGGAAGAGCGGCTGGTGCGGTTGATCTTCATTGGTCTTGCCGCACTCACTGTGCCTCACATGGCGCTAATCGAGCGGGTGCGGTTCGGTGGCCGCTGGTAATGCAGCATTGATGGCGGTGAGGCAGGTCGATACGGACGGGTTGGCAACAGGCGCGAAAACTCCTGCCTGACCACGTCATAACATTCGCAAGACTGCGATTCCAGACCGTCCCGGTCGATGACAGTGATGTGTCCGCGTCGCGTGCGGATCAAGCCGAGTTCCTGCAGCTTGCCGGCCGCTTCGGTAATGCCTTCGCGGCGCACACCCAGCATCGTGGCGATCAGCTCCTGGGTCATCTTCAGTTCGCAGTTGTCAAGGCGGTCTACGGTGAGCAGCAGCCAGCGGCACAGCTGTTGTTCGACCGTGTGATGGCGATTGCAGACGGCGGTTTGCGCCATCTGTGTCAGCAGCGCTTGCGTGTAGCGCAGCATCAGTTGCATCACGGATTGCGAGCGCTTGAATTCATCGAGCAAGGTGTGGGCGGCGATGCGATAGCCGTAGCCGCCGGTTTGCACCATCGCCCGGCTCGGCGTGGTGAGGCCACCCATGAACAGCGACACACCGAGTACACCTTCGTTGCCGACACCGGCGATTTCGGACGAGTTGCCGTTTTGCAGCTGGCAATGCAGCGACAGGATGGCACTGGTCGGGAAATAGACATGGCGGAGCTTGCCACCGGACTCGGACAGGACCTCACCGAGCAGCAGTGGAACCAGTTCGAGATGCGGTAACAAGCGTGCGAATTCGGCCTGTGGCAAGGCGGCGAGTAGGTGGTTCTGCCTGGGATTATGTAGTGAGTCCATGATAGGTAGGCCCTGGTCGATGATGATTGATGCGCAGGATAGCGACGCCGTTGGTAGCGGAAATCGACGATATCACTGGTATCAATTTTTCATCTTGAAGGTTACTTTTTGACATTAATTATTTACTTTTTTACAATATTCTCCGGCAATGGCAAAAAAAAACCACCGGTACAAGGCCGGTGGTCGTTGCTCCCGCACGGCGGAAAATTAACGCGTGCCGCTGACTTCCACTTCGACGCGGCGATCCGGTTGCAGGCAGGCGATCAAGGCCGGCGTGATGCGTGTGCCGACGCAGTCACCGGCTTTGGTGACCGGTTCGGCACCGTTGACGCCACGTGTGCTGATACGCGCAGCCGGGATGCCGGCGGCGTTCACCAGTTCAGTCCTGACAGCATCAGCACGGCGGGCTGACAGTGTCAGGTTATAGGCATGGCTGCCGATGCGGTCGGTGTGGCCGGTGACCCTGATCTGGTCATATTCTGTACCGGCCAGGTCGCTGGCGAACTTGCCCAGCGCCAGCTTGCCTGATGGCGTGATGTCGGTACGGTCGAACGCAAACAGCGAATCGGCCGAGAAGCTGACCTTGCCTGGCACTGGCGGCGGCGGTGCCGGTGCCGGTGCTGGTGCTGGTGCCATGACTACCAACGGCGCTGGCAGGGGCACGACCGGCGCGGCGGCACGGGGCACTGGCGCGCTGGACTTGTCGCCGAAACGGTAGACCAGTCCGACTGACACCAGGTCGACATCGCCACGGTTGCCGATGGCATCGTTGATGCGGTAGCGCTCGGCTTCGATGCGCAGGTTGAGCGCGTCGCTCACCGCATATTGCAGGCCGAGTCCGAACTTGATGTTGGTGTCGCGCTTTTGCGGTGCGGTATTGAGCACGTTGACCGCGCCACTGCCACTGAAGCGGTCGCTGGCGTCGGCGTAGTTGAGGCCGATCCGGCCAAATGCCGACAGCTTGTCGGTGATCGGCAGGATGCCGACGGTGTCGAGGTTCAATCCCTTCAGGCGGATCGTGCCATCAAGGGTGCCAGATGGCACCGTCGTGGCGCGGTAGCCGAAGCGGCCGAGGTCGAAGTAGCCGCCTTCGAGCGCGAAGTAGCGGTTGAACTGGTAGCCGCCAAAGACCTTGAAGCCAGTGGCGCTGTTGTCATCGACGATGGAACTGGTGGCAAATCCGCTGCCGAGCAGTCCGCTGGTAATGCGCTGGTCATCAATGCTGGCGCGTGCGCGTCCGGCATTGACTCCGCCATACCAGCCACTCTCGTCAGCCAGCGCCAGCGGGCTGGCAAGGACGGCCAGTGCGACGAGTCCTACGAGTCCGGTCTGGCCCGCGACTTTGAATGCGTGCATGTGTTTCTCCTGCAAAAATAGTGTAAGGCCGGTGCAACCGTCTGGCCGCACCGGCGTCATGTTGAGTCAAGCTGGGCCGTATCAGGGAGCCGGTACGTTGATGACGGTATTGACCAGCGTTACCGAAGCACCCAGCGACAAGGCGCGGCCGTTGAGCGTCAGGATATTGACATTGCCCGCTGTCGAGAAGGCCGCGCCGGCTTGCGAGACGATCGTACCGACCATCGTGCCGCCACCGGCGGCGTTGATGGTCGCGGCACTGCCGACTTGCCAGAACACGTTCTTCGCTTGCGCGCCACCAACCAGGATGATGTTGCGCGGGAAGGCGGCACCCGGACCGCCAACGGTCAGCGAACTGGCCATCTGGAACACGAACACGGCATTCGGATTGCCCTGCGCATCCAGGGTCAGATCGCTACCCTGCAGCTTGAACGAACCCGATGCTGCGGTGTAGACACCCGGTGCAAGGACCAGACCGGACAGACTGCCGGCACCCGGATCGCTACCGGCAGGCAAGGCGGCCAGTGCGTTGTACAAGGTCAAGGCATCGGCGCGGACTTTGGTGGCAAGGGCGAAGGTGGTGGCATTGCCTTCGGAAGGGCAGGCCGCCGTCGGTGGCGGGGCTGCGGTATAGATCAGACCGTTGACGAAGCCGGCGTTGCTGCCAGTTTCGGTATAGGTGCAACCCGGACCCGCATCATGCAGGCCGGTGACGGCGGTCGAAATGGCAGTCGTGCCAATGTCGCCATTGATGACGGTCAGGATGCCCATGTTGGTCATGCCGGCAGAGCCACCGAAGGTGCCGAAGGTGACTGCCGCGCCTAGCGGGAACTGGCTTGGTGCCGGTGCGCCTGCCGGGCAACTCGCGCTGGTCGTGCCGGTCGTGAAGCGCCAGGTGACATCGCTGGTCATCGTGTTGCCCGGTGATGCCAGATCGCGCACGCCGCTGCTGCTGCCCTTGAGGGTCGCCGTGTAAGTGGTGCCGGCAGTCAGTGCGCTGGCTGGCGTGAAGGTCGCGATGGTGCCGGTGGCTTCATCGAGGGTGACCGACGAGGCGCTCACCGCAGAGGGGCCGGTTACCGTGAAGGTGCTGGCATTGATACTGGACGGATCCATTTGCAGGCCGGAAGGCACTGTGAAACGGGCAGTGATCGCTGAAGCCGGACACACGCCAACGGCATCGGCCTGCGGGCTGGTCAATGTGACAGCCGGATTGCCAACCGGTGCGGCGGCGGCGACGGTGAAACTCCAGGCGTAGTTGCTCGCTGCCGGTAATGCACCCTGGTTGCCGGCCAGCGCGTTGCCGCTCAGGTCGGTGGCGGCGCTGGTGACGGTGGCAGTGTATGTGGTGCCGTTGGTCAGTGGTGTCACTGGCGAGAACACGGCGCTACGGCTGTCGACGGCATAGCTGACCGTGCCTTGTGGTGCGACGCACGGTGCTGCACATGACAGCGTGAAACTGCTGGTATTGATCGAACTGGCCTTCATAGCCTTGCTGAAGGTCGCGCTGAGCGCGGCGTTATTGGCCACGCCGGAAGCCGGACCGGGAATGACTGTTGCAGGGACGGTGCGCGTGACGCGCGGACGCGTTGCATCGGTCTGCACCGCTGCCGCAATGTCAGGAACGCCGAGGATGGGATCGCGACTGCCACCGCCGCAACCGGCGAGTACTGCAGCAGCCAGCAATGCCACGCCAGCCAGACGCACGGGTATCGGTCCGGACCGGATCGTGTGATTGTTTTTCATTTTCATTCCTCTTGACGGGAGTCGACAGCGTCATTGCCTGAGCGGTTGTCGGCATGCACGCGTGGGTCCCCGCCCGGAGTATCCTCGTCCGGCAAAATGGAACCGTTCGGTACCGAACATAGGTGGAATTAGTTGGTGTTTTGTATCCGAATAGTCACGGCTTGAATGGCTTGCAGCGCTGGCCGTACGCAACCTCGTATCAAATTGCAATACGCGTCAGGGCTTCAACCGCTACTATGGCGACCTTCAATCAAAGAGAGCATGCATCATGAAAAAAACCGGAATGGCCAAGACCGACGCCAAGAAACTGATGGGCAAGACAGCCGCACCCGGCCTGAGCGGATTCGAGAATGTCGAAGTGGTCACGGTCGACCGGCGCGAACAGCGCAAGCGCGATCAGGCGCTGGGCCTGGTGCCGTTTGCAGTCAAGCTCAATAGTGATCTGGTGCTGCAATTGCAGGCATTGGCCAAAGAGCGTGGCGTGGATTTGAATGTGCTGGTTGGTGAGGTGCTAGTTAAAGGTCTGGCTGATTGATTTTGATGGCACGGGGGGATGGTCGCGGCGGTGCAATAACCGCAGGGCATGGCACCGAATGCACCACCTGCGGCCACCAACCCCGTTACCGTCAGTCCTTAATCTCCAGCGCTCGATTAATGCGCAGCGCCGCCAGCGAGCAGAGCGCGCCTGACATCAGGTAGAGGCCAACATAGGCGAGACCGAAGTGCGACGCCACTGCGAGAGCGACCAATGGCGCAAAACCGGCACCGACCAGCCATGACAGGTCCGACGTCAGGGCCGCGCCGGTATAGCGATAGCGCGAGGAAAAGTTGGATGTCACCGCACCGGAAGCTTGTCCGTACGACAGGCCCAGCAAGCTAAATCCAACCAGTATGAAAATATTCTCGCCCATCACGCCACCGTCGATCAGCATCGGGACGAAGGTGCTCAGGATCGCAATCAGTACCGCGCAAATACCTAGCGTGGTGCGCCGGCCAAGGTGGTCGGCCACCATTCCGGAGACAACTACGCCGATGGCCATCAGCGCCGCACCGACAACCTGAATCATCAGGAAATCGCTGATCGAACGGCTTGAGTGCAGTGATATCCATGACAACGGAAACACTGTCACCAGATGGAACAACGCATAGCTGGCCAGTGCTGCCAGCGCACCGATGACAATATTGCGGCCCTGCGAGCGGGACAGCTCGATCACGCCAGTCGGTTCGAGTTCGCGCTCTTCAAGCAGGTGGGCATATTCGTTGGTGGAGACCAGCCGGAGCCGGGCGAACAGCGCCACGACGTTGATGGCGAAAGCAACATAAAAAGGATAGCGCCAGCCCCATTCCATGAATTCGGCATGGGTCAGGCTCGACAGCAAATACGCGAACAGGCTACCGGCGACCATGAAGCCGATCGGTGCACCCAGTTGCCCCAGCATGGCGTACCAGCCGCGTCGCTCGGGCGGCGCATTGAGCGCCAGCAGGGATGGCAGGCCATCCCACGAACCGCCGACCGCGATGCCTTGACCGATCCGCAGCAGCGACAGCACCACGATGGAGGCCGTGCCAAGGGTTGCATGGCCGGGCAGGAACGCGATCCCGGCGGTCGAGATGCCGAGAATGAACAGCGCCAGCGTCAGCTTGACTTCACGACCGTGGCGGCGCTGGATTTCCATGAACAGCACGGTACCCAGCGGACGCGCCAGAAACGCAAACGAAAAGATCACGAAGGCATACAGGGCACCGTCGAGCGGCGACACGAACGGAAAAAATACCGACGGAAAAACTAGCACCGAAGCCATTGCATAGACAAAAAAATCGAAATATTCGGAGGCCCTGCCGATGATGACGCCGACGGCGATTTCGGCTGGCTTGATGACGCTGTGGTCGTGATCGGCATGATGCCGGTCTCTGACGGTGGAATGGGATTGCGTTGCTGCAGTGTGCCCGGTGCGATGTCCCTGGTTGATTTGCATGGTCTTGGTGCCTTCGAGTCTCTGTGGTCAGGGGGGGGTGGACAAAACGTCCAATTGTGCGGAATGGCCGTTGGATTTAAGTTAGCACACTCTGATATATCGAACTGGACTTTCTAGCATGATTGCATTGAATTTACGTCGTCTGCTGCTGCTAACAGCCGCTCTCCCGCTTGCCGGATGCAACACGGTGTTGCTGAGTCCTTCGGGTTATATCGCCCAACAACAAGGCAATCTGATCGTTGTCTCGACGCTGCTGATGATGCTGATCATCGTGCCGGTGATCGCGCTGATCATTCTGTTTGCCTGGCGCTACCGTAAAAGCAATACCGCAGCGATTTATGAACCGGACTGGGACCATTCGACCCGGCTCGAACTGATTATCTGGGGTGCGCCCTTGCTGATCATTATTGCGCTCGGCACGATTACCTGGATTAGCACCCACAAACTCGATCCGTATCGGGCACTGACGCACGTCGACGCCAATCGTCCGATCCCCGAGGGCACCAAGCCGCTGATCGTCGAAGTCGTCGCACTGGACTGGAAGTGGTTGTTCATTTATCCGGAACTGGGCATTGCCAGCCTCAATGAACTGGCGGCTCCGGTCGACATGCCCATCCGTTTCAAGATCACTGCATCGACCGTCATGAACTCGTTTTACATTCCTGCGCTGGCCGGTCAGATCTACGCAATGCCGGGGATGCAAACCAGCCTTAACGCAGTGATCAACAAGCAGGGCGTATTCGACGGCTTTTCGGCCAATTACAGTGGTGCCGGTTTTTCGGACATGCGCTTCAAGTTCCACGGCATGAGCAAGGAAGGTTTCGATGGTTGGGTAAAACAAGTCCGCGACGAAGGCAAGGCGCTGCACCGGTCCGGTTATATTCAGCTCGAAAAGCCCAGCGAGCGTGTAGCGGTACAGCGTTTCGGTACAGTCGATGCCGACCTGTTCCATGCCATCGTCAATCGTTGCGTCGCTGCTGGCCAGCCTTGCATGGATGCGACGATGATGAAAGATGCCCATGCGGCGATGGGGCATGGCAATGCCAAAGAATAATTTCCAGTACCAGTACCAACAACACCAGCAACACCAGTATCAGCGGACTGTTTCGTCCGGGTATGTCGCTATGGTGCGACTGCCTCGTTGCTCGCCTGCCGGGCAGCTTCATTTTGTTTCAGGAAAAAACGATGTTCAATAATATGGATCTGACGAAGTTGATTTTCGGAAGGCTCACCTGGGAAGCGATTCCCCTGCATGAGCCCATCCTTCTGGCGACCTTCCTGATGGTGGGGATTGGTGGCGCGGCAGTGCTAGGCGCATTGACGTATTTCCGGCTGTGGGGTCCGCTCTGGCGCGACTGGATCACCAGCATTGACCACAAACGCATCGGCATCATGTACATCGTCTTCGCCCTGATCATGCTGTTGCGTGGGTTTTCTGATGCGCTGATGATGCGGGCCCAGCAGGCGTTCGCCTTTGGTGACTCTGGCGGTTTTCTGCCGGCGCATCACTATGACCAGATTTTCACGGCGCACGGCGTGATCATGATTTTCTTTGTCGCGATGCCGCTGGTGACAGGGCTGATGAACTACGTCATTCCGCTGCAAATCGGCGCACGTGACGTGGCGTTTCCATTCCTGAATAACTTCAGTTTCTGGATGACTGCATTTGGCGGCATGCTGGTGATGGCGTCGCTGTTCGTTGGAGAATTTGCCCGTACCGGCTGGTTGGCCTATCCGCCACTGTCGGGAATACTCTCCAGTCCGGATGTGGGGGTCGACTATTACATCTGGTCGTTACAGGTGGCCGGGGTGGGGACGCTACTATCCGGTATCAACCTGATCGCCACCATCGTCAAGATGCGCGCACCAGGCATGACGCTGATGAAAATGCCGATCTTCATCTGGACATCGCTGTGTACCAACATCCTGGTGGTAGCTGCTTTCCCGGTACTCGCTGCCGTGCTTGGCATGCTGTCGCTGGACCGCATGGTCGGGACTAATTTCTTCACCAATGACCTTGGCGGAAACTCGATGATGTACGTCAACCTGATCTGGATCTGGGGTCACCCGGAAGTCTACATCCTGGTCTTGCCGGCCTTTGGCGTGTTCTCCGAAATCGTCGCCACATTCTCCAGCAAGCGCATCTTCGGCTACACGTCGATGGTGTACGCGACATTGGTCATCACGATTCTTTCGTACCTGGTGTGGCTGCATCACTTCTTCACGATGGGTTCGGGAGCCAGCGTCAATTCGTTCTTCGGGATTACGACGATGATTATTTCGATTCCAACCGGAGCGAAGATTTTCAACTGGCTGTTCACGATGTATCGCGGTCGTATCCGTTTCGAAGTCCCGATGCTGTGGACGATCGGCTTCATGATCACCTTCGTCATCGGTGGCATGACCGGCGTATTGCTGGCGGTGCCTGCAGCCGACTTCGTGCTGCATAACAGCCTGTTCCTGATTGCGCACTTCCATAACGTGATCATCGGCGGTGTGGTGTTCGGCATGTTCGCAGGTATCAACTACTGGTTCCCGAAAGCCTTCGGTTACAAGCTCGATTCGTACTGGGGCAAGTGGTCGTTCTGGTTGTGGACAGTGGGCTTCTACCTCGCTTTCATGCCGCTGTACGTGCTTGGCCTGATGGGTGTGACACGTCGTCTGAGCCATTTCGAAGATCCATCGTTGCAGATCTGGTTCCAGATCGCCGCCGCTGGTGCAGTGCTGATCGCACTGGGTATCGCTGCCTTCATCATTCAGTTGATCGTCAGCTATATCCGTCGTAAAGAGCTGGGCGATTTCACTGGCGATCCGTGGGGCGGCCGTACGCTGGAATGGTCGACGTCGTCGCCACCACCGTCGTACAACTTCGCCTTCACGCCAAAGGTCTATGACACCGACGCCTGGACCGACATGAAGCAAAACGGTTATGTCCGTCCGGTGACAGGTTTCCTGCCAATCCACATGCCGAAAAATACGGCAGCAGGTTTCCTGATTGCGCTGATGACTGCGGTGATCGGATTCTCCCTGATCTGGCACATGTGGCTGATAGCGGGTATGTCTTTCGGCATGATGATCGCCGGAATTATTGCCCACACCTTCAACTACAAGCGCGACTTTTATATCCCGGCTGCCGAAGTCACCCGGATCGAAGATAACCGTACAAGATTGCTGGCTACCCATGCGTAATACCGTGACTTCCCCCTCCACCGACAGCACGCGGTATTACGTGCTGGAGCATCACCCAGAGAACGGCACAACGCTCGGTTTCTGGCTGTATCTGATGAGCGACTGCCTGGTCTTTGCCTCGCTGTTTGCCGTGTATGCGGTGCTCGGCAGGAACTATGCGGGCGGCCCGACCGGGGCCGAGCTGTTCAATCTGCCTTTGGTTGCGCTCAACACTGCCTTTCTGTTGCTGTCGTCAATCACGTACGGTTTTGCGATGCTGGAAATGCAGCGCAAGCGGGTACGTACCACGCTGATCTGGCTGGGGATTACCGGCCTGATCGGGGCCGGCTTCATCGGTCTCGAAATGTACGAATTCATTCACCTGATCGGTGAGGGCGCAGGGCCGCAGCGTAGCGGGTTTCTGACGGCGTTTTTTACGCTGGTTGGCACTCACGGGTTGCATGTGCTGTTCGGCATTATCTGGTTGGTGACATTGATGCTGCAAGTCGGCATACATGGCCTGACGACGGAAAACAGCCGCCGCCTGATGTGTCTGTCGATGTTCTGGCATTTCCTTGACGTGGTGTGGATCGGCGTCTTTACCTTTGTTTATCTGATGGGAGTCCTGCCGTGAGCGCAACACACAACCACACGCCGGCCCACGCCGGTGGCTCGCACGATCATGGCGATGGCCATCACACGCAAGCCGATCATGGTTCCGTGAAAACCTATCTGACCGGGTTCATCCTGGCCGTGATCCTGACCGCCATTCCGTTCTGGTTGGTGATGGGAAAAGTTTTCGACAATTCCAGCACCACAGCACTGGTCGTTCTCGGTTTTGCCGCAGTACAGATCGTCGTGCACATGGTGTATTTCCTGCACATGAATACGAAGTCCGAGGGCGGCTGGTCTATCCTGGCGCTGATCTTCACGACGATTTTGGTCGTGATCATGCTGAGCGGTTCGATCTGGGTCATGTATCACCTCAATCACAACATGATGCCGGGGATGATGATTGACACCACAGGCGATGCGTCGACCGGATCGATTCCGGGCGCACCAGCGATGCCATCTATGGAAGGCATGAAGGGCATGGAAAGCATGAAGGGAATGGAAGGCATGAGAGGTATGGAAGGCATGACAGATATGCCGGCCATGCCAGCCGCGCCAAAGGCACCTTGATGCAGAACGTTGCAGCGATGATGTTCATCGTCGGACCGGCATCACTGACGTGAGCGCGGCTGCTGGCGTGTCGCAGTCACGCTCACGGACCGGCAAGGTATTGCTGCTGATCGGCGTCGGCCTGGTCTTCTTGACCCTGCTGGGTCTGGGAGGCTGGCAGGTCGTGCGCTTGCAGTGGAAGCTTGACCTCATCGCGCGTGTCGATGCACGGGTCAACGCGCCGGTCGTCGATGCGCCTGCTGCACAGGACTGGTCGCGTGTGACGGCTGAGTCAGATGCCTATCGCCATGTTCGTGTTACCGGTCAATATCTGTATGGACGGTCGGTGCGGGTACAAGCCGTCACCGAGCGCGGCAGCGGGTTCTGGTTACTGACGCCATTGCGGCGACCCTCAGGCGATGTGGTTCTGGTCAATCGCGGCTACGTGCCAGCCCGCACCGGTGACTGGTTGCCGGGAGCCGGTCGTGTCGCCGACAATGCCGTCGATCGCGTCGGTGCGATGACGACCGTCACGGGACTGCTGCGCATCAGCGAAAAGGGCGGCGCGTTCTTGCGTCGTAATGACCCGGCGGGCAATCGCTGGTACTCGCGGGATGTTGGCGCGATTGCTGCTGCTGGCGGCATCGATAGTGCGGTCGGTCCGGTTGCGCCGTACTTTGTGGATGCCGATGCAGCCAGTCAATCTGATGACCCGTCGGGCGAGCGACCGGTGGGTGGCCTCACCGTGGTTGCCTTCCATAACAGTCACCTGGTGTACGCCATTACCTGGTTCTTGCTGGCACTCTTGCTCGGTGGTGCGGTCGCCTGGAATTTACGTGAGGAGTGGCGCTTGCCGCGCGTGGGCAACATTTCGGACAATGAAATAAACTAGCGTCCATGAACATGCGCCGCCTGTCCGACCTCTCGGAAAATCTGAATACACTACCGCTGGCACAGGGCGAGTCTGGTGCTGAAAGTAATGCCGGCCACAGCAACATGCTGTTGCTGATCCAGTTACGCTGGATCGCCGTCGTCGGGCAGATCACCACGATTGCCGTCGTCATTTTCGGTTTCGGTATCGCCTTGCCGCTACGTGATTTGCTTAAAGTCCTGGCCTGCCTTGTCCTCTTCAACATCGCCAGCCATTTGCGCTGGCGGGCTTCGCGTGTGGTGACCAATCGCGAACTGTTCCTCGCCTTGCTGGTTGATGCGGCAACACTGACTGGGCTGCTCTATCTGACCGGCGGTACCACCAACCCGTTTGCTTTCCTTTACCTGCTGCAGGTCATCCTTGGCGCGGTACTGCTCGAAGCCTGGTCGACCTGGGTGTTTGTCGCCATTACCAGCACGTGTCTGGCCTGTCTGTCGCTGTATGCCAAGCCGTTGGTTCTGCCGACCGCGCATCTTAACGGCCTGTCCAATCTGTACATCGAAGGCATGCTGCTGTGCTTCGCGCTTAATGCCAGTTTGCTGGTGTTTTTTGTCAGCCGGATCAACAACAATTTGCGGAGTGGCGCGGCCATGCTGGCCGACTTGCGTCAGCATGCTGCCGAAGAAGCACATATCGTCCGCATGGGCTTGCTGGCGTCCGGTGCGGCACATGAACTTGGCACGCCACTGGCGACGCTGTCGGTGATCCTCGGCGACTGGCGGCGCATGCCGGAGTTTCGCAAGAACACCCAGCTGCTCGATGAACTTGGCGAAATGCAGGCGCAGCTCAAACGCTGCAAGACCATTGTCAGCGGCGTGCTGATGTCGGCCGGCGAAGCCCGTGGCGAATCGTCGATCAAGACCACGATTTGTACCTTCCTCAACGAGCTGGTGCTGGAATGGCGTGCCACGCGCCCGGTAGTGGTCCTCGAATACAATAATCTGATCGAACAGGATATGCCGGTGGTGTTCGACTCCGCCCTCAAGCAAATGATCTGCAATGTGCTCGACAACGCTTTCGAGGCGTCACCGTCATGGCTGCGCTTTGAAGCCATGCGCGAAGGTGGCGTGCTTCGGCTGGTCGTGACGGATGCCGGTGATGGCTTTCCTGCGCCGATGCTGACGCACTTCGGCAAGCCGTACCAGTCTACCAAGGGACGACCGGGTGGCGGACTCGGTTTGTTCTTTACCGTGAACGTGGTGCGCAAGCTGGGCGGCGTGGTCCACGCCCGAAACCTTGGGCTAGGCGGAGCACTGGTCCAGGTCACTCTTCCGTTGGCGGCAATCAGCCTTGAATGACTTGATCGAGAGTGAGCCGCCAGTGGCCCGTCAGTTGCTGATCATCGAAGACGATGCGGTCTTTGCCCGTACGCTCGGACGCTCGTTCGAGCGGCGCGGTTACACGGTCTTCCTTGCCAATAACCTTGAGGGGGCGACGCTGCTGGTGACGCAGCACGCCTTCGGTTTTGCCGTGGTTGATCTGAAGCTTGATGGCATATCGTCAGGGCTCGATTGCGTACGCATGCTGAACCTGCATGATCCGGCGATTCTGGTGGTGGTGCTGACCGGCTTCGCCAGCATTGTCACGGTGGTAGAAGCGATCAAGCTCGGTGCCTGTCAGTACCTTGCCAAACCCTCCAACACTGACGACATCGAAGCCGCCTTTGGCAACATCGCCGGCAAGACCGACGTCAGCCTGACCAACCGGTCGACCTCGATCAAGACGCTCGAATGGGAACACATCCACGACGCGTTACGCGAATCGAACTTTAATATCTCTGAAGCGGCACGCCGGCTCGGCATGCATCGCCGCACGCTGGCGCGCAAGCTGGAAAAGCAGCGCGTCAAATAAGCCCATTCGCAGTTAATGAGGAACTGTTTCCAGCCTGCGGCCACAAATTGACAGTAAATGGAACAATTATGGAAGGGCAGGGTTGAATTAACGAACAGTTCTTGTGTTATCTGGTCACCAGTTTGTGTTTATGCAAAAGACCTGAATATCGAATAGTGCAGATATTTAAAAATAAATTCAGAGCGAGTATCGTCATGATAATCAAGTCGCACAACAATTCTGTCCCCCTTGCTGTATTTTCTCAGCAATCATCCTCCCAACTAAACTCCCGTAGTACCCAATCCAGTGCAATAGTCTGCGGTATTGACGCGGTCCGTGCCTGTGGCAGTGAACACGGTATTGTTGACAGTCATCTCTCCATTTTGTCGGATCTTGCGAAAAAAAATAATGTGGTATTCGGATTTCGTCCGGTGAATCCGTTGGCAACGCAATTACTTGAACAGGGTTATCCGACAAAGGATTTGAATATCAAAGGTAAAAGCGCTGATTGGGGACCAATGGCAGGATTTATTCCAGTTCTGCAAAGATTTAGCAAGACAGCAGGGAATACCGAAGAAATTAAAAAGTCAGATGCTGAAATTAATGACTGCATTCATAAAGGACATGCTGTCAGTATTGCGCTGGTCATTAACAAAGAGCGTCTGGATATGCTGTGCGAAATGAAAGTCATCTCTAGCAAAGTCAGGAAAGGTGCTGACAAAATATCCATCCACGCTGAGAAAAATAATCAACAGTATGTCTTCACTGCTGAATTATCGTATCGCAATCAGATAGCCGAATATGCAATCGCGCATCAAGGCGAGCCATTGCATGTACTAGCCAAACCTGGCGAGGGCAAGAATCCCGCGCGCGCACTATCAGCTGACTATGACCTGCTCTTGTTCGCCGTGCCGCTCGCGCAGTTTGGTCATCAGGATAATTTCAAATCTTCCACCAATACCGGCAAGGCAATAGCGGATAATTTATTGCGCAACCTGAAAAAAATTGGTGTTGAAGCGGATGATCAAAAAGAAAATTTTTCTGTTCAGGACAATGCCGCGAAAGCGACATCGAGGTTGCTTAAAAATAGAATGACGGTGGACAAAGAAGAACTCGACCGGGGTATTATTTCGCCAAGGCTGAACAAATTTATTCCTGAGATAAACAAGGCATTAGGACGCACCAACGACAATGGCGTTGTTCAGCATGGAGCTGATACACAGAATCCTTACACCGTTATCGCCGACAACTATCCTAGTGTGATTTTTTTACCGAAGCGCGTGGGGCATTACGGTGGCGTTGTCATGGCAAGAAATAAAACTGAAGCGACCCAGATTTATAAGGAAATCAAGGACAGCGGGTTTCAGTTTTTTGGAAATGATAAATGGGCTGTGGAGATGCCAGTGGAGACCTACCGTCGTTCTTCATTTAACGAGGCGCTCAATGCTTTGGAAAATGGCGCGTTATTATCGAAGGGTATTTCCTGATCAGCGAGTTCGTTAGTGGAAATCGTCCGATTGGCCAATTGCTGGTGCTGATGGCATGCACTCACTCTTTATCGATGATCTTGCGTGGCACGGAGATACCTCGCGCTCACACCAATGGACAATCGGCCAAAAAAAAAGCTACAAGCCGAAACTTGTAACCCCTTGATTCTATTGGTCGGGACGGAGTGATTCGAACACTCGACCCCGTGCACCCCATGCACGTACGCTACCAGGCTGCGCTCCGCCCCGA
>CANFED010000042.1 GCA_947445995.1 Oxalobacteraceae bacterium
AGTCGAGCACGGCATAGCTGCAAAACGGGATATCGACGCGGCGAAACGCATCGAGATTGCGCGCCGTGGTCGGCACGACCGTCATCGACGCCAGCGCCATGTCCAGAAAGCCCCGCTGCGACGGGGTGGTGTACGAAATCGCGTTGCCATCCTTCAGGAATGCCGCCGGTTGCAGCGCCACTCCCTCGGGACATTTTTCACGCGACTGAAACAGCGAATCATCGAGATCCGCAAACAGGACTTTGATCATCAGCGACCACCTTCGTTTTTGAATTGCAGCAGGCGACCGTCAAGCATGTGTGCCAGCTGCGTCAAACCCTGGCCGGATGCCGTTTCATGGCAGATCAGGACCTGATCGTATTGCCCCGGTTTGACGTTATAGAGAAAATTGTCCACCCCTTCGCCGTAAATATCGGCGAACTGCAACACGTGCATCGCCGCGCCCCATTGCAAAATCGGCGAGCGGGTGGTGGACTGGAATGTGACGTCCGCGCCGAGCTGCTCCAGCGCCTGCGCGAGCAAAAAGGGCGGATGCAAAAATTCACCGGTGCCCAGAACCAGCACTGTCTGGCCCGCTGCCACGCCGGCAAAAATTTCTTGCGCGAGGGCGTCCGGTGCGGCCAGAGGGCGCGCGATGCCGCATCGTCCGAAGTGGTCCATGAGCGCCGTATTGGGTGCGCCCTCCGCGCTGTTGATGGGCGTACGTGCATCGGGCTTCACGTACGCCTCGAACTCGTATTCGCCATCGAGCGCGCCGGCATGAGTCACCGGCAATCCGAACCGGTCCGCCAGCGCCGCTGACGCGGCCTCACCCATGAAGTTGGTGATGGTGCTGATGTGTACCGACGCGAGTCGCGGACTGTGCACGCGACACGCGTCAACCAGATTGACGAAGGTATTGCCGGTACTGACTTCATCGTCGATCAGTACCAGTGCAGTGGCGTCATGCAGCAGACTGCGCAGCGGCTCTGCCGGTACATGCAGATACTGATGTGGCGCGTGACTATGCGATTCCTGAAACACCATCACGTCACCGCTGCCAACGCGATAGCGCGTTGTCGGCAGGTACAGCGCAGGCTGATCCGGATGACGCCGGCGCCACGCTTCAAAGACGCCCTGCCCCAGTCCGATCGCCGTTTCGGCCATGCCGATGAAGACGACGGTGCCGGCCTGAAGCGGTATCTGCTCGGCCAGCAAGTCGTGCATCGCCGCCATCACGGACGGGCGCACCGGCCAGTGCTTGCCGAGCACCTTGCTCAGAAACAGGAAGCCGCGTTTGGCATTGTTGCGTGCAGCGAAACCGATCAGCTGGTCCAGTGCCAGATGGCTTTGGCGTACCCGCACCACCATCTCTCCGGTCGGCATGCTGACCCGGCGTTCGGCGATAAAGCCCGCTGGCGGCTTGTCGATCACGGCACTCATCGCAACTCCACCGCGCGCGCGACTTCGCCGACGCGAATGCCGTCTCGCACTGCGGGAATGACGACCTGCTCGTACCCATGCACAAATCCGCACAGGGCAAGATAGGGCAGCCTGGGTCCGGCCACGCAGGCCATACCGATACCGCCCGACATGCGCGGATTAATCTCGAGAATGCGCAACGCGCCCTCCTGTTCGCGGAACTGCACGTTGAAGACCGCGTTGAGGGCGTAGTCGCTAGTCAATTTTGCGGTGGCCTTCAACACATCGGCACGCAGGTCGATCAATTGACCGCTGCCGGCACTGACCGGTTTGCGACGCGGGATCGCGCACTTGAGCAGGCCGTGGTCGGCGATGCAGTCCACGCTGTATTCCTGACCGTCCAGATACTCCATCAGCAGCATCGAGCGGCATTCTTCCTGAGCGGCCAGGCCTGCGCGAAACTCTGCCAGACTGATCCGGTAGGGCAAGCCTTCCATCAGCAGTTGCGCCGTGTTGCGCGCTTCGTCGAGGATGCTGAAACCGAGTCCGTAGACCGAGCTTGATGGCTTGACACACAGCGTTGCATGCAGCGGACGCAGGTGCGCAAACGCGGCGTCGAACTCGGCGATATTGCGAAACTCCAGCGATTGCGCCGGTGGTGCATCGGGCAAGTCTACCGACGCGTAAAACCGCGCCTTGTCATGCAGCAGATCGAGCATCGCCGTCGTGGCGACACTGACGATGCGCGTGCCGACATCAGCAAAGCGGCTGTGCTGACTGCTCAGCAGCGCCGCTGCGCGGCCGGGCCAGAACACATCGATGCGCTCTGTCTTGCAAAAATCGAGGCACCAGTCGGCATAGGCCAGATCATCCAGTCCGGTCGGCTCCTCGTTGAACTGATGCGCTGCCTGACCGGCGATCGCATGCGGATTGGTATTGCTGTAAATGAGATGAAACTCGCCTGCGACATCGGCCTCGCGAATGAGGCTGATGGCGGCATGGACAGACGAAAACGTTCGATTGAACCAGACTCGCATGGCAGGGTCAGATGTGCGGCGTAATACGCGGCAACAATTCTTCAAAGGTACGTCCGCTGCAGGATTCGCCAATCGCGGCGATTTTCCAGACGCCGTCATGACGGTACAGCTTGGTCATGATTTGCGCGGTATGCGGACCGAGGGTCGACAGGTTGAAGCGCGCGATTTCGTTGCTGTTGGTGCCGTCAAGAATACGGCAGGTAGCATTTTCTACTTTAGAAAAGTTCTGCCCGGTGAAACTGTTGACGGTAAAGATCAGGCTTTTGATGGCGGCCGGTACGCGCGTAAGGTCGACGATAATTTGTTCGTCATCACCATCGCCTGCACCGGTGCGGTTGTCGCCCGTGTGCTTGACCGAGCCATCTTTGGATTCAAGCTGGCGAAACCAGATTGAGTCGGCCAGGTTGCCCTTTTCGTCAAACATCAGGCAGGAGGCGTCGAGATCAATGTCTTGCGACTTGCCGCCGAAGCCAAGAAATCCCTTGGTCTTCACGGCATCCCAGCCGAGACCCATCGTGATCTTTGTCAGCGTGGTGCCGGCTTCTTTTTCGAGCGAAATTTTCTGCCCTTTTTCCAGATTAATAGCCATGTTCAATTCCTTGTTGGTGAGTGATGCGATGAGGTTTTGCGGATAACGAATAACAATGCGAACTACCTCAACGACTGGTCTTGGACCCGGCAAGTTCTTTCTTCATCCACTCCAGAAATCCATCGCGGTTGCGCGAACAGATATAAATTTTCCCGTTGCCCTTGAAGCGCAGGACGATGCCTTCGCCGCTGGTCTGCGAGTTGATCAACCCGCCGATCATGCCGCCGATGCCGCCACCACCGGTGGTGGTCACGCTGACTTCGTATTTCAGGTTGCTGTCCCAGGCGACGACATGCGAGTTGTCGATGATGACGTCCTTGCCCGCGACGACATCGAGCTGGAATAGTGAACCGAAACCCGAGATGGCCAGCTTGCCGCTGCCCGATGCTTCCATGATGAACCAGCCGCCCGATTGCGCGAACAGCGCATTGCCTATGCTTTGCATGCGCGACTTCATCTCGACACCGTCGGTTGCCGCCACAAAAGCTCCATCGTTGAGCAGGTACTTGGTGGCACCGATATCGACGATTTCTATGGCGCCCGGCAAGGTCGGTGACAGCAGGCAGTCGCCATCGCCGCGCACGGCTTCGACGTGCTGCTGAAAAAAGGATTCACCACTGGCCATGCGCCGCATCAGCGAACCGACGACGCCACCGGTCATGCGGCCTTTCAGGTCAAGATTGGCTTCCATCATCACCATCGAATCCGACTCGCAGTAGATTTTTTCGCCCTGCCGGAATGCGACATGCAAAAACGGATCAACGTCGCCCGTCACCGTAAAAATCGGCATTCAGTCCTCCCAGTGATAAATTTCATTCGCACGAACAGCACCTGATGGCAGCAAACAAGGGTGCAATGTGGACGGCGAAAGGAATGGCGTGCCGATCATCGGAACTCGATCATCACGCCACAAGAGGAATCGGTATAAAGCGCCATGTGGCGCACCGCATCAGCCGTGAATCCGCAGCAGGCGAAACAGGGCTGGCGCGAGTGAATCGCAGGAGTGAATCGCAAGAGTGAATCGCAAGAGTGAATCGCAAAAGTGAAACGCGCTGCTTCAGCGCATCCACTCGCAAGAGCACGGTGTCATCGCCATCGGCTGCACTGCAAGCCGCCTCGGGAAAACTGCCACGCAGATTCTTCCCGCAACGATGTCACCGTCGGGTTGATCAGACGTTGACGCCAAACGACTGTGCGAGTGGACCCAGACCGCCTTTGAAGCCCTGGCCAACGGCCTTGAATTTCCATTCACTGCCGGCGCGATAGAGTTCACCGAAGATCATCGCGGTTTCGACCGAGCCGTCTTCCGACAAATCGAAGCGCGTCAGTTCGGCGTTGCCTTCGGCGTTGAGGCAACGGATATAAGCTTTCGACACCATGCCGAAATTTTGCTTGCGCTGCTCGGCTTCGTGAATTGTCACGCCGAACGAGATCTTGTCGATGTCGGCAGGGATCAGTGTCAGATCAACTGTCAACCTTTCATCATCGCCGTCGCCACTGCCATCGGTGTTGTCACCGGCGTGGATCACGGAGCCATCGGCTGCCTTCAAATTGCGATAGAAAATGAAATCCAGATCGCCACGTACCTTGCCATCTGCTTTCAGCATGAACGCGCTGGCGTCCAGATCAAACGCTGAACCATCGGTTGCGCGCGGGTCCCATCCGAGACCGACGATGATTTTTTTCAGGCCTGGTGCTTCTTTGCTGAGGTTGACGTTGCCGCCTTTTTGCAAGCTGATTGCCATTGAATTTCTCCTATAAACATACATCAAAAGTGACGTCGGTCATGCCATTGCATTGCAGCCAATGCTGCCAACTACCTACGCAATCTGCACGCCCAATTGCTTCGCCACCGCTTCAAGCCCGCCCGCATAACCCTGGCCGACTGCCTTGAATTTCCACTCACCCTGATGCCGATAAACCTCCGCAAAGACCATCGCGGTCTGCGTCGAATAGTCTTCGGAAAGATCAAACCGGACGATCTCTGCCTTACTCTCCAGATTGATAATCCGGATGTAGGCATCCTCGACCATCCCAAAATTCTGCTGGCGCAGGGCGGCTTCGTGAATCGTCACTGCCACCACCAGCCGGGTGATCGCCGGGGGCACGCTATCGAGCATGACCTTCAGGGCTTCGTCATCACCGTCGCCTTCGCCGGTCTGGTTGTCACCGGTGTGTTCCACCGAGCCGCACAGCGATTTGAGCTGGTTGTAAAAAATAAAATCGTGGTCGCCGCGTACCTTGCCGTTCTCCTGCAGCATGAACAGACTGGCGTCCAGATCGAAAGCGGCACCATCGGAAGACCTCGCTGACCAGCCCAGACCGACGAGCACCTGCTTCAAGTTCGGAACACGCTTTGTCAGGTTGACGTTGCCACCTTTTTGCAAGCTGATTGCCACACTGTTCTCCGGTTACGTTAGGCCTTGCCCTTGGCCTCTTCGAGGGCTTCCAGGCGTTTGTACTTGACCGATGACCAGAGCGACGCGGCGATGAATGCGACACCGATGAGACCGGTAAAAATTTCCGAGACGTGATACTTCATGCTGGCCAACATGATCAGAGCGAGGATACCGATGGCGTAATGGGCACCATGTTCCAGATAGACAAATTCGTCGAGCGTGCCCTGACGGACCAGATACACCGTCATCGACCGCACGAACATTGCACCGATGGCCAGGCCCAGCATGATGATGATCACGTCATTGGTAATCGCAAAGGCACCGATGACGCCATCGAACGAAAAGGACGCATCGAGCACTTCGAGGTACAGGAAGGCACCGATACTGCCGCGCTTGACGATGGCACCGAAGTCCGCACCGGTTTCTTCCTTGCCTTCGAGTAGCTTGCTGAGCACATCCACCCCGACATAAGTCACGATGCCCCACATGCCAGCCGTCAGGACGACTGCTTGCTTGGCCGCTTCGACCATGCCGACCATGCTGAGTACCACCACGAGTGCAATCAGCACCGGGACCGACGTAATTCTGCCGAATGCACCGAGCTTCTCCTCGACAATGCCGAGCCAGTGCACGTCTTTTTCGTCATCGAGCAGGAAGTTAAGAAACACCAGCAGCAGGAAGACGCCACCAAATGCCGCTACTTCCGCGTGATGATTAGTCAGATGCATTGCATATTGGGCGGGGTCATTCAATGCCATCGTCCAGACCTCGCCAATACCCAGATCGGCGGCAGTGCCAACGATGACCAGCGGGAAAAGCAGACGCATGCCGAACACGGCGACGATGATCCCCACTCCCAGAAACAGGTCTTGCCAGAACTTGTCCCAATTTTTCAATACCGAAGCATTGACCACCGCGTTATCAAACGAAAGCGACACTTCCATCACGCTCAGGATGATGGCGATACCCAGCGCCGAGAACATCGTACTGACACCGCCGTGGGTATAGCCCCACCACGCCGCCAACGACAAACAAATAAGTGTGACTACAAACGATATCCGAAAATGCTTCATGAAATTCCCATTCCGATAGTGACTTATGCTCGATTCTCAACCTGCTATTTTTACGCTTTAGTTGCAGAATATTTTATGTACCACTTATGCCGAGCCGACAATAGCCTCCAAGGCCGCTCTTGTCCATGAAAGAAACAGCCTATACGGAATTTGTTGCGCTATTTTTCATCCAGACTCTCCAGTTGGTGTGTACTATCGCTTTTTCAAGTCCATAAATAAATCCGCATGAAAATGGGCATCAGGTTGGGATTTTCTACACAGTGATGACATCCGAAAATACACTCTGGCTGCAGCCGCTCGCAGACGTTCGCCTGACATCGATCGGAAAATCTGCCGACGGGCTGGTGATCAGTCTGGAGACGGACAGCCTGCCGTGCATCTGCACGAATTGCCAGTCACCGAATACGGTACGCTACGGACGCATGGCGCTGCGGGTACGTGATCTGGCGTTCGATGGCACGCGCATCGATCTCGATATCAAGCGTGCACGCATGCGCTGCAATGCGTGCCTGAAGACGTTCAATGAACCCGTACCGGGCGTCTCGGAGCGTCACCGCGCCACCGAGCGGATGGTCGCGCTGGCGGCCAAGATGGTGCTGTCGGATTCGTTTCTCAGCGTTGCCAAGCAATTATGTCTGGACGAAAAAACCGTACGCGCGATTTTCAATGAACGCTTGCCGATCTTGCGCACGATCTCCCGCCCGCACAATCCGGCCGACGTCATGCTTTGGCTGCCAATCATTCAGGGCAAACTGCGCGCCGCCTGGGTCAATTCTGGCGAAGGGACGTTGATTCGCATGGATGCCGACACCAGCGCGGCCACCCTTGGCGAAGCGGTGCGGGAACTCACAGGGCATGGCTCCGAACTGCTCTATCTGCCGCCCGTCCCCGAGATCATCGAAGCCATCGCCGAGGCAACGCCATTGCAGATCCGTCTGCACGGCGCCTCGCTGCGCGCCGCCTGTCGCAAGCAAATTCAGTTGTTCAGTACAGTCAAACCGGTGAGCGATTACCTGGAGCGCCTGCGCCTTTTTGTGGTTGCCGAAACCCCGGACGACGCAGCCCGCCAATGGCAGACCCTGCCGGAACCGCCACTGCAAATGCGGTCTGCCATGCAGCCGTTGCTGCAGTCGGTGCAATTGCTGGGGCCGACCTGTTTTGACGAGATGCAGATCACCGACTCCCCCGGTGATCTGCAGATGGCGCAGATTGAATCGCTACTGAGCAGCAGGTTCGGGCGACGCTCGTATGAAGTCATGCTTGCTGTGATGTTGTACGACAAGCGGTTGTTCCAGACACGGCGCACGCCTGTTCAGGCACCCGGTGCGCAGCTGGCAATGGGCTACCAGAAAACCAACTTCGGGACCAGTCTCGCCAAACTTGTGGCGCGACTGACCGCGCTGCCCGAAGAGCCGCGCATCGAGCGCAAAGCAATCGTTCCTTCGCGCTGATTTTTTACCGCTCACAAGGGTGCAATAACCGAAGGGCATTGCACCGCAGTGCGCATTTCCGGCCCACGCCATCGATGAAAGGTTTATCGTGTCGCACGCGCTGACCAGCGCATACGCAACCTCCCCTGAAAATGAAATCCGATGACACTTGTCTACGCTGTAACCCCGTTGCTTACCTGGACCCTCGTCGGTCCGATCAAATTCCTGATCAATAGCGTACGCACGCGCCGCTGGGCATTCGATCTGGTCGGCAATGGCGGCTTCCCGAGCAACCACAGCGCCGTTGTCACCAGCATGGCGACGATGATCGCACTGCGCGAAGGCATCTCGCAGCCGGCTTTTGGTGTGGCGGTGACGCTCGCGGTGATCGTGATGATCGACGCCAACAGCTTGCGCCAGCATGTCGGTAAACACGCGCAACACATCAATGCGCTCGATGCCGGCACCAGCGTCGAGGGCAAGCCGCTGCGTGAACGCATGGGACATACCAAAATCGAGATTTGTGGCGGCATCGTCACCGGCATCCTGATCGCGCTGGCGATTAGCCGGTTGCTGCCCTGAGGTGTTTGCCGGCTTTCGACGGTGCTAGCTCTTGTTCATTGCATCGAGTCTGGCCAGCAGTTCGGGCGACTTCAGCGAGTGCGCGTAATGACCGCGCAGCACGGACTCGACGGCGACTCCCTGCGCCTGCGCCATCAGATCGGCCTTCATCGTCACGAGCACGTTAGGCTCGCAGGCAAGGATGGCATCCACGTAGGTGCGCACCGTCGCCGCGAGTGTATCGGCGGCAACCAGTTCGTTGAGAAAACCGATACGCAACATCTCCTGATCGCCGACGGGTTGCGCCGTGAGGAAGAGTTTTTTGGACGCGGCAAGACCCAATACCGTCACGTAGCGTCGAATCCCGCCGGGGTAGTAATGCAGACCGATGCGTGACGCCGGCATCAACAGGCGACTGCCCTGCACACCAATGCGGAAATCACAGCACAGCGCCAGATCGGTGGCTCCACCGTAGACGCTGCCGTTGAGTACGCACAGCGTTGGCAGGGCAAACCGTTCGATCTGGTCCAGCATGTCTTCGAAGCGGCTATCGAGCTGGTCCCGGATTGCACCCAGCGTGTAGCCGGAGCTGAAGGTTTTGATGCCGGTCCCGGTCAGAATCAACAGGCGCAATCCCGGCGTGGTGTCGAGCTGTGTCAGATAGCGACGGATCACCTCGCAATCTTCCGGCGCGAGGCGGTTGTGCTGGCTGGGCCGGCGTAACGTGATCGTCGCCACCGTCTCGTTGATCGTGAGATCAGGGGCCTGATCCTGGTCCCGGTTTGAATCGGACATGATTCTCCTTTGTTCTCTGGTATCGATGTCAGCTTCGGCCAGCATCGGGTTAGCAATGGATTCGGAGTTCAGCCCGGTCCCATCAGGGTCGTCGGCAACCAGGTGGCGATACCGGGGAACGCGGTCAGCAACACAATGAAGCAGACCATGATGCCAACGAACGGCAGCGCGCCCATCATCACATCGCGCAACGGCACCTCCGGCGCGACGCCGCGAATGACGAACAGGTTCAGTCCCAGCGGCGGATGGATCAGGCCGATTTCCAGATTGATCGTCATCACCACGGCAAACCAGACCAGATCGATATTGCTGTGGATGAGCACCGGCAGAATCACCGGCATGCTCATCAGGATGATGGACACCGCCGGCAGGAAAAATCCGGCAATCAGCAAGAACAGGTTGAGGATCAGGATCAATTGCAGGTTGCCGACATTCCAGCTGAACATCCACTCCGCCACGCTTTGCGTGATGTACAGGTAGGACATCATGTAGGCGTACACGGCCGCACCGGCGACGATCATCAGGATCATGCAGGACTCGCGCACGGCTTCACGCATGATCAGCCAGAGCTCCGACAAGCGCCAGGTCCGGTAGACCAGCACGACCATCACCAGCGCCAGAAACGCAGCGATCGCGGCCACTTCGGACGGGGTGGCAAAGCCACCGTACATCACCACGGTCACCGAGATGATGATCGCCAAAAATGGCAGGATACGAATGAGGCCCGACATTTTTTCGCTCAGCGTGTAGTGCTCGATGACTTGCTGCGGATGCAGTCGCAGTTGCCGATAGCTGGTGCCCCAGGCATAGGCGGCGAACAGGATCACCAGCATGACGCCGGGGATGACGCCAGCCAGGAACAGACGCGCAATCGACGTGTGGGTGACGATGCCGTAAATGATGAAGGTCAGCGATGGCGGGATCAGGATACCGAGCGTGCCACCGGCGGCAATCGCGCCGGTCGCCAGACGCGGCGGGACATTGCGCCGGATCATTTCAGGAATGCCGACACGCCCGATTGCCGCCGCCGTGGCCGGACTCGAACCGCACATTGCAGCAAACAGGCCGCAGCCAAAAATATTGGCAATCACGAGGCCACCCGGTATCTTGCACATCCAGCGATGCAGCGATTCGTACAGGTCCTTGCCGGCCCGCGAGGCACCGATGGTGCAACCCAGCAGCACGAAGAGCGGGATGGTCAGCAGCGCGAAATTGGACAGCTCGCCGACAAAGGTATTCGGGATCGACGACAAGCCGCCTTCATCGCCAAAAAAATACAGGAAGGCGATCGACACCAGGATCAATCCGAACGAAATCGGTATGCCGGAAAACAGCACCGCGAACGTCACGACAAACAGTACCGCGCCAATTTCTAGTTCGGACATGATGCTGCCTCCTTGTGCATGGTGCTCACGTACTGCAATGCCGTCATGAACATGCCGACCGGGATGGTGGCGTATTTGGGCCAGGACAGCGGTTGCCAGATTCCCAGCGCCCGCTCGCCGGTGACAAACGCATGCTGCGCCATGCGCAGTCCTTCCCAGCCGAGGTACAGGCAAATCAGGCAACCGGCCAGCTTGGCGACGAACGCGAGCTTGTGCTTCAGATACTCGGGCAGGATGGCATCGAGCAAATCCATCTTGACGTGGCCACCGGTGGCCAGCGTGAACGGCGAGGCCAGGAAAATGGCGGCAATCATCAGCTCGATCGAGAGCTCCAGCTCCCATGAATTCTGCATGCCGATACTGCGCTTGAAGACCATCCAGGTGATGATCAGCGTCGCGGCCAGGATCAGTCCGGCGGCGACAACTCCCAGCGCGTTACTGACGCGGGTGACCCAGCGATTAAAATAATGCATGTCTCGTCTCCGTATTTTTTCTCGTGAAGCGGCGCGAACCGGAACGGTCCGGCTCGCTTTTTTTGCGCTCTATTTGCTGAGCTTTTCCACGGCGTCCAGCAAGCCTTTGGCTTCCGGACTGATGCTGGCGTAATCGACCCAGGCGGTTTTTCTGGACAACTCCAGCCACTGCTTGTACTCGGACTGCGTCATCTGGTGTACTTCCACTTTGGCGGCCTTGAACTTGGCGACGACCTCGGCCTTGAGCTTGTCCTGATCCGCATTGAAGTTGGCCTGCGTCGCGTCGGCGGCCTGCTCGAAGATTTTTTTCTGCGCCGGGGTCAGTGCATTCCATGCCTTGTTCGACATGACCAAGGGCTGGAACACCACGAACATCGTGTAGTCACCGCCCAGCGTTGCGTACTTTGTCTGTTCATACAGACGCATGCTCATCAGGCTTTCGTAGGACGTCATCAAGCCGTCGAGCACACCGGTTTGCATCGCGTTGTACAACTCGGTGGAAGGCATCGCGAACACCGAGGCACCGGCCTGCTTGAGCATCGCGTCGATGGTGCGATCGGCTCCACGGAATTTGAGACCCTTGACCGTGTCGGGCGTGGTGATCGGACGCACGCTATTGGCAATGCCGCCTTCGGTCCACCACCAGGTCAGGATATGAAAGCCCTGCTTTTCGGCGATAACCTGCAGCCGTTTTTCGTAGTCCGTTCCCTTGAAGCGCATCGCATCCTGCACGCTGTTGATCGCTCCCGGCAAAATCGTGACAGAGAATTCAGGGGCCCTGCCGACCGCGTAAATCAGCGGAAAAATCGACAGGTCAACCGAACCATTGGACAGCGCATCAATCTGCTTGAGCGGATTGCTGATCAGCGACGCGCCCGGATAAATCCGGAACTTGAAGGACGGATCATGCTTGGTCACTTCCTCGACAAAATGCCGCGCGCCCTTGTCGCGACCATCGCCCTGCGGCCATTGATGCGTCAGTTTCAACGTCTGCGCATGCACACTGCCCAAGGTCAGGACAGCCGCTGCCAGTAACACCAGATTCTTGATTTTCATTCTTGTCTCCGTTTCTATTTTTTATAGTGCTCACCCATCCGACTCATAACAACGCCGTCGACCTCGTGGCTTTCAGCTACTTTGATATACCACCTTATTCTTGATTAATTCCCGTATCGCTTCCGGCGACAGGCCGTAAGCGGCCAGCACTTCTTCGGTATGCTGACCGAGCAGTGGCGGCGCACTGCGTACCGAACCCTCTGCGGTAGCGGCCAGCTTGATCGGCAATCCTACTTGCTTGAGCATGCCCAGCAGCGGATGCTCGACCGTCTCGACGAGCTTGCAGGCGACGACCTGTTCGTCGGCAAAGACATCATCGAGAGAATTGATCGGCCCGGCAGGAATCCCCGCCGCGATCATCAGTGGCGTCCACTCCATGCGACTCTTTTTGCGCAGACTCGATTCGAGCAATTCCTTGAGCGCCAGTCGGTTTTGCATGCGCTCGGCATTGGTCCTGAAGCGCGGGTCGGTCGTCAGCGACGGCAACTCCAGCACATCGCACAGACGCACCCACATGTCGTGCGTGGCCGGTGCCAGATTGAGCGGACCGTCGGCGGTCTCGAAGGTGCCGTACGGCGCGATGACCGGATGCACATTACCGCACGGCTGCGGCACCTCGCCGACGCTCAGATAACGCTGCCCCTGAACGCTGAGCAAACCGAGCAGACTGGCCAGCAACGAAGTCTCCACATGCTGACCAAGCCCTGTGCGCTGGCGCTCGATATACGCCGCCATCACGCCCATCGCCACCCACATGCCGGAAGTCAGATCACCGATGGCGGTACCGACGCGGGTAGGTCCGGATTCGGGTGTACCGGTCAGGCTCATGAAGCCCGAATAGCCTTGCGCAATCTGGTCAAAACCCGGCCAGTCACGCGCCGGACCGGTGCTGCCAAAACCGGAGATGGAGCCGACAATCAGCTCGGGGCGAATCGCCCGCAATGCCTCGAAACCCAGGCCCATCGACTCCATCGTGCCGACCTTGAAATTCTCGACGACGATATCGGATTTGAGGGCCAGCTCCCTGATCAGTGCCAGTCCTTCGGCCTGACGGAAGTCGACACCAATGCCTTTCTTGTTGCGGTTGGCACTGAGGTAATAGACGCTGATGTCCTGATCGAACGGTCCCCACTGACGGATCATGTCGCCGTTCGGAATCGGTTCCACCTTGATGACTTCGGCACCGAGATCCGCCAGGATCATCGTGCAAAAAGGACCGGACAAGGCACGGGTCAGGTCGAGCACCTTGATGCCGGAAAGAGGTAATGTCATGACAGCTTGTCTCCTTGATGAGTTTTTTATTTCTTTGCAAGGAGTCTAGGGAGTAATCCGCAATAGTTGAAATACCGTTTTCTGACCGCAGCATAAGTTAATCTTATGGCCCAACTACGCGAGTCATCAGAAGGTGTCTCGTGGCGAGCGCAGAGGAAAACGCCTTGAACCTGAAACAGCTGAATTACTTCGTCAAGATCGTCGAAGCACAGAACATGACACGCGCAGCCGAAGGCCTGCACATTGCCCAACCGGCCTTGAGCCAGCAGATCACGCTACTGGAAGAGGAACTCGGGGTGGCGCTGCTCAGTCGAAGTTCGCGCGGGATCCAGGCCACGCCGCAAGGGGATTTGCTGTACCGGCATGCCAAGTCCATCCTGCGTCAGGTCGACAACACCCGCATCCTGCTGTCAAAAAAAGATGGCGACGTGACCGGCAATGTCTCGGTCGGCATGCCGTCGAGTACCGCCAAGCTGCTGGCGCTGCGCCTGATGCGCTGTGTCAAGGAGCGCTATCCGTCGATCGTGCTGGAACTGGTTGATGTGCCCAGCGCCGACCTGATCGCGCTGGTGCGTCATGGACGGGTCGATTTTTCGCTGGTGCCGGACCCGCAAAAACCCAAGGACATCAGCTTTGATCCGCTGTTTCGCGAAGAGCTCTACCTGATGACGTATCCGGGTGTCATTCCCGGAACGAAGGCCGTCTCGTTCAAGAAGATTTCCGAATTGCCGCTGATTCTGCCGAGCGCGCCGAATACCTTGCGCTCGCGGCTCGAACACGCGTTCCTGAAATCACACCTGAACCTGAACCTGTTTGGCGAGGCCAGCACGTCGGCGATTCTGATTCCGGCAGTGCGCGCCGGACTGGCGGCGACCGTCCTGCCCTACTCGGCGGCCCATGAAGAAATCCTGAACAAGCAAATTACCATGCATTCGATCGGTGCCGGTTTTGCGCGCGATGTCTATCTGTGCTCCAGCAATACACTGTCGGTCTCGCCAGCAACCAGCACCGTCATCGCGCTGTGCAAGGAAGTGGTGGAAGACCTCGTCAGGAGCGGGACGTGGAAGGGGTGCCGGCTGCTGCATTGACCGGCAGGGATTCGCCTGCCAGTGTTAGAACAACGACGTCAGGTCAGTGCCCGCGCCAGATACGGCGCGGTACGACTGTCTGCAACACGCGCGACCTGATCGGGCGGCGCACTGGCCACAATGCGTCCGCCCTGGTCGCCGGCACCGGGACCAATATCCATCACCCAGTCGCTCGCCGCGACCACGCGCATGTCGTGTTCGACCACGATCACGGTATTGCCGGACGCGACCAGCGCATCGAGTTGCGCGATCAATTTATCGATGTCGGAAGGGTGCAAGCCGGTGGTCGGTTCATCGAGAATGTACAGCGTGTCGCCGCGCTGCGGTCGCTGCAATTCGGTGGCCAGTTTGACGCGCTGCGCTTCGCCGCCGGACAATTCGGTGGCAGCCTGACCGAGCCGCAAATAGCCAAGACCAACTTCGCGCAAGACCGTCAACGGACGCCGCAATGGTGCTTCGTCGACAAAAAATTCCCATGCTGTATCGACCGTCATCGCCAGTACGTCGGCGATATTGCGCTCGCGGTAGCGGACCGCGAGTGTGCCGTCGTTGTAGCGGGTACCGTGACAAGTCGGACAAGGCGCATACACGCTCGGCAAAAACAATAACTCGACCATGACCTGCCCCTCACCGGCGCACGTGGCGCAGCGTCCTTTGGCGACGTTGAATGAAAAACGGCCAGCGTCGTAATGCCGGGTGCGGGCGTCGTCGGTCGCGGCAAACAGTTTGCGCACGTAATCGAACAAGCCGGTGTAGGTCGCCAGGTTCGAGCGCGGCGTGCGTCCGATCGGTTTCTGGTCGACTTGCACCAGCCGCTTGATGGCTTCCATGCCGCCGGCGATATGGCCACCAGTCGTCGCGACGGCGCTGCGGTCGAGCGCATCGGCTTCTTCGTCCTCGGGCGCAATGACGTGTCCCAACTGCGCGGCCACCAGATCCACCAGTGCCTGGCTCACCAGACTCGATTTGCCGGAGCCCGAGACGCCGGTCACGCTGGTCAGCACGCCAAGCGGAAAGGCGGCATCCAGATGATCCAGATTGTTGCGAGTCACGCCTTCCAGACGCAGCCAGCGCTCGGGTGCGCGCGGCGTACGGCGTTCCGTGGCCGGTCCGGCAAACAGATAGCGCCGGGTTTGCGATTGCTCGATATCGGCCAATCCTGCCGGCGGTCCGCTGTACAACACGCAGCCACCCTGATCGCCAGCGCCGGGGCCGACGTCGACAATCCAGTCGGCGTCGCGAATGATGTCGAGATCGTGCTCGACGACAAACAGCGAATTGCCGGAAGCCTTGAGCCGGGCCAGCGTGGTCAGCAGTGCCTCGGTGTCGGCCGGATGCAAACCGGCCGATGGCTCATCGAGCACATACACGACACCGAACAGGTTCGAGCGCACTTGCGTGGCCAGCCGCAGACGCTGCAATTCGCCGGGTGACAACGTCGGCGTGCTGCGTTCGAGTGCCAGATAACCCAGCCCCAGCTCCAGCAACACAGCGACCCGCTCGATCAGATCAGCGGCAATGCGCTGTGTGACGAGGGCTTTTTCCGGATGCTCGCGCTGCTGTTTGGCATCGACCTTGGCCGTGCCGTCGGCGAACGGCGCGAGCAATGCACTGAGGCGATTGAGCGGCAGACGGGAAATGTCAGCAATGTCGCAACCGGCAAACTTCACCGACAGCGCTTCAGGCCGCAGCCGCTTGCCCTGGCACAGCGGGCAGTCGGAACTGATCATGTATTGCGCTACCCGTTTTTTCATCAGCGCACTTTGCGTCGTGGCGAACGTCTGCAACACATATTTTTTGGCACCGGTAAAAGTGCCCTGATAACTCGGCATCACCTTGCGCTTGATTGCTGCGCGGATTTGCTCAGCCGTGAAACCGGAATACACCGGCGCGGTTGGCTGTTCGTCGGTGAACAGAATCCAGTCGCGGTCTTTTTTTGGCAGGTCGCGCCACGGCGTGTCAACGTCGAACCCGAGTGTCGTCAGAATTTCACGCAAGTTCTGGCCATGCCAGGCGGTCGGCCAGGCGGCAATCGCGCGTTCGCGGATCGTCAGTCGATCGTCCGGAACCAGTGAGCGTTCAGTCACCTCGTAGACCCGGCCCATACCATGACATTCGGGACAGGCACCTTCGGGCGTGTTGGCCGAAAACGATTCGGCATACAGCAGCGGCTGGTCAACCGGATAATCCCCGGCACGCGAGTACAACATGCGCAACAGATTCGACAAAGTCGTCACGCTGCCGACCGACGAGCGGGTGGTCGGCGAACCGCGCTGCTGCTGCAACGCGACCGCTGGCGGCAAGCCATCAATCGCATCGACGTCCGGCACGGCCATCTGGTTGAACAACCGGCGCGCATACGGCGACACCGACTCCAGATAGCGCCGCTGCGCTTCGGCATACAGCGTGCCGAACGCCAGGGACGACTTGCCCGAACCGGAGACGCCGGTAAACACCACCAGCGCATCACGGGGGATATCAACGTCGACCTCCTTGAGATTGTGTTCGCGCGCACCGCG